>CANRCE010000015.1 GCA_947629035.1 uncultured Bacilli bacterium
AATGCCTTGTTTTGATAAAATATTTCTTACTGTATCAGTAGGAATAGCTCCTTTTCTTAACCAAGATAAAGTTTTTTCTTCATCTACTTTTATTTCGCTATCACTAGTAAGTGGATTGTAAGTTCCTAGTAATTCAATAAATTTTCCATCTCTTGGACTTCTTGAATCAGCAACTACAATACGATAAAAAGGTGCTTTTTTTGCTCCCATTCTTTTTAATCTAATTTTTACAGCCATGTCTTTTCCCTCCTTTTTCTAAAAGCAATATAATCATATCATAAAACAATAATGCTGTCAACCTTTTTTTGTTACACTATATTATATTGTCTATTTAGAAATAAATTCTAATAAAGCATCTTTATTTAGAAAACCAACATGTCTTTTTATTTCAACGCCATCTTTAAATAAAATAAGTGTAGGTATACTCATAACACCATATCGATGTGCTAAATCATCATGTTTATCAATGTCTACTTTAATAACTTTAAAATAATTTCCTACTTCTTCTAAAATTGGAGCTAACATTTTACAAGGACCACACCAATTAGCATAAAAGTCAACAAGGACTTCTTCTTTTATTAATTCAGCAAAGTTTTCTTTTTCTAAATGTATTATACTCATATTTCTCTCCTATTCCAAAATTGATTTATCTTCTATTTGTATTTTATTCATTTCTACTAATTTATTAGCACTTTCTTTAGTAACAATTTCTTTATCGATTAAAATTTTTAATATTTCTTCATTCATCTCAATATTACTTTTATTATCATCTCTTATAATATCATAAACCAAAGTATAAGTATCTACCATTGATTCTGCAAGTGATGATATAACGGGAGTATTATTTAACATAAAATCAGCTAATTTAGAATCTTTAATCATGTCTAATTTAAATATAGGTAAAGTTAACACTACCAAAACTAAAAATATATAAACATAAGCTTCAATAGCTCCTACAAAAATACCTAATATTTTCGATGGAATACTTAAAAATATTGTCATTTTTAATAATTTTTCAATAAAACCAGTAAGTAATATAAGCACTTTTAAAATAAAGATTAATACTGCAAATACTACTAAAAAAGCAATAAGTTCATAAAGTAAAACATTTATAACTTCTACTCCTCTGATAAAACCTCCAAAATTAAAAAATGGTAAATTTTCATACATGATAACCGTAAGAGGATTTTTTAAAATAAAAGCTAAAACTATTACAATAAATAATCCTAAAAAACTAGTTGTCTTTTGTATAAATCCTTTCTTAAAACCAATAACAGCCCCAAGCATAATGAATAATAAAATTATTACATCTACAATCGTCATATTTAACCTCCATTATTATTATATACTAAATAAAAAAAAATTTAAAGATGTTTTTTAAAAAGAAAAAAACTATTTACATAGTCTTCTTTCTATAATGTATTATTATCATTATTATAATCATCACAATCAGGACATATTACTGTAAAACTATAGATATCATCATCGTCGATACTCTTATAGTCTACTTTAAAATTTTTCCAAGTCTTACTAACTTCAAAGGCTACATAACCTTTCATTTTTTTATGGGTATCTAAATTGCCACTTAATAATTTATAGCCATCTGGTTCATTTACAATAAAAGCTGATGGAACTTTATAATTATCTTCGTAACCTGTAAATTGTAAACTATTAATATATTTTATCTCATCATCAATATTTTCTATTTCAAAGAAGAAAACTAAATATTCATATCCCTCTTTGGGAGTATCTTTAGCATATTCTCCTTCGATATAATCATAGGTCATAGATTTTTCTAAAGTGATTTTTAAATCATCACCAGTTAAAGTATCTCCGATTGTTCCCTCTAATTTTTTAAAATCAAAAATTGAATCAATAAAATTTTTATTATCATTTACTTCATTATTTACACTATAAAATAAAATTCCCAAAAGCATAAATAATAAGAAAATAAAGACAATTATACTACCAATAACAATTAAAGCAATACCCCAACCAGGTAATTTTTTCTTTTTTTTATTATTATCACTTTCAACATTAGTATTTGCTTTATTATTTGTATATCTACCACAATTCATACAAACTAAAGCATTATCTGGTAATTTATTTCCACAATACGTACAATATTTTTGTCCCATAATATCTTAAACTCCTATTTTCTTTTTTAAAACATTTTTTATAAACAAAAAGAAGTACATAAAAACTATTTTACTTCCATGCTATTTACTTTTTTTGTAAGTCTTGATTTTTCTCTATCTACTTTATTTTTATGAACTAATCCTTTAACTTTAGCATTATCCAAACTTTTAATTGCTAATTTTAAACTTGCACTAGCTTTTTCTTTATCGCCACTATTTACAGCTTTATCAGTATTTTTAATAGCATTTTTTACAGTAGATTTTAACTGTAGATTAGCTTTTTGTCTTTTTGCATCTTGTTTTATTTTTTTCTTTGCATTACGTACATTTGCCATTTAAACTCATCTCCTCTCCCTTTAAAAATAACTACATATAATTTTAACAGATTTTTTATAAAAAGGCAAATATTTTTAAATGTTTTTGTAAAAAATATTTATGAGGTGAAAAATATGTCTAATAATATTGATTTAAGTAATTATCAAATTAGAACCGATCTTGTATTAGATACAATTGAAAATTATCATAGTAATATCAAAAAAGAAATAAATACTTATGATAAAGTTAATGTTACTAAAATTATTATTGATAAAAATTTAGAAAAAGAAATAAATAAAAAAGCTGGTACTTATATTACATTAGAATTTGAAGATATTACTAATTTTGAACAAAGAGAAAAAATAGGTAAAGTTTTTGAACAGGAAATAAAAAAATTATTAAAGCAAAAAAAGATTAATGATGAAATGAAATGTTTAGTAATTGGTCTTGGTAATATTAAATCTACTCCTGATGCTTTAGGTCCTAAAGTAATTGAAAATATTTTAGTAACAAGGCATCTATTTGAATTAAAGGAAAATGTAAAACCTGGTATTAGAAATGTTTGCGCTATATCTTGTGGGGTTATGGGAACAACTGGTATTGAAACAAGTGATATAATTAATAGTCTAATAAAAGCTACTAAACCTGATTTTATTATGGCAATTGATGCTCTTGCTGCCTCATCAATAGCAAGAGTAAATAAAACGATTCAAATGACTGATACTGGTATTCATCCTGGTAGTGGTGTTGGTAATAAAAGAAAAGAAATATCTGAAGAAATATTTAAAATACCTGTTATTGCTATTGGAGTGCCTACGGTTGTCGATGCCACTACTATTGTATGTGATACAATTAGTTATTTATTCAAACATTTATCTTATATTAAAGAAAATGAACTTACTAATAAATTAGTTTTTACTCGTAAAAATTATTTAGATAAAATTAAAGATAATAATTTAAGTGAAAAAGAAAAAAAAGAAGTCGGAGGTATATTGGGAACACTAGATGAAACTAGTCAAAAACTTTTTATAAATGAAGTATTAACTTCAGTTAATTATAATATGATGGTAACTCCCAAAGAAATAGATTTTTTAATTGATAAATTAAGTGATGTTATCTCTTCCTCTTTAAATAATGCTCTTCATAAAGAGGTTACTAATTTTTAAAACTATTCTTAAATACGACAATTATTTTAAATAAGAAGCTATATAATTTACTAAAGGTGATTATTATGCTGAAAAAGAAAATGAATTTGAAGCAAACGAAAAAAAAGAAAAAAATTAAATTTAAAGCTTTTATTTATATTTTATTTATATATTTATCTTTTGCTTATACTTATTATTATTCTATGAAAAATAATAAAAGTATTAGTAATGAAGAATTTATTAATTTTCTACTTAAAGGTGGTAATTCTAATTTAATTGAAAAACAATCGATAAGTAATATTGTAAATAAGACAATGAATACTATTTTAAAAATAGATTTTACTAAACCTAATACTATTCTTAATACTAGTATCTTAAAGTATGGAAATAAAAATAATGATATTACTTTAGAGCATAATGATGATTACAGTAATTTGGAAGAATTAAAAGAAATAAGTTCTTATATTAATGATCCCAATCCTGTTGATACTGATAATCCAATTATTTATATTTATAATTCTCATCAACTAGAAAATTATAGTAATGAAAATCTTGAAATATATGGAATTACTCCTAATGTTTTAATGGCATCATATCTTTTAAAGGAAAAATTAAATAAACTAGGATTATCTACTATTGTGGAAGATACTAATTTAACAGAATTTTTAAATGTTAATGGTTGGGATTATGCTTCTAGTTATAAAGCTAGTCGTCTACTTATTTTAGATAAAATGAATACTTATAGTTCACTTACTTACTTTATAGATTTACATCGTGATTCTGTTAGTAAATCACTTACTACCACTACTATAAATGGTAAAAATTATGCTAAAATTTTATTCGTGGTAGGATTAGAACATCAAAACTATGAAAAAAATTTAAAAATAGCAAATGACCTTAATAATCTAATAAATAAATATTATCCCTCTTTATCACGTGGAGTTTATAAAAAGGAAGGTCCTGGTGTTGATGGTATATATAATCAAGATTTAAGTGCTAATAGTATTCTTATTGAATGTGGAGCAACAGAAAATACTATCGAAGAAGTTTTTAATACTATCGAAGCTATTTCTAACATATTATATTACTATATTAAGGGTGAGCCTAGTGAATAAGAAAAAGATTATTAAAGTTGGATTTTTTTTAATTACTTTAAGTTTTATAATATCTTATATTATCGAAGAAGCAGGTTATTATGAATATCAGTTACAAACAAAGACTAAACTTACGAATGAGGCAATCGAACAGTTTGAACAAGATGTAAAAGATAATAAAGAAATAGATTTAAATAATTATGTCGTAAACTCTAATATAGATTATACTAACAATGTAACTAATTTTACTAATAAATTATCTACCAAAATAAATAAATATCTAAAAAAATCTATCGAAGACTTCTTTAATGTCGTAGGTAAAGCTGTTGAAAATTAATTATAATTTAAAACATTTTTTTACTTATTGAATAAACTATTATAGGTGAAAATATATGTTTAAGAATGTAACTAATTTATTTAGATATTGGGTTGGTTGGCGTTTATTTTGTTTAATTTTATGTTTAGTTCTAATAATTGTAACATTCTATCAACTACTACTTACCCTTTTCATTCCATGTTTTGGTAATGTTTTAATTCTCTTAATCGAATATTTGGCTCTACTTTGGCTTAGTTTTTGGACAATTTTTGGTTTTTAAATTCTTACTTTAAAACTAAGCAACTAATTATAATTAAAACTTATATAAAAAAATAACTTTAACCAAAATAATTTAGTCTAAGTTATTTTTTTTGTCTTTGATATTTTTATACGCATTTATTAAATTTTCAGTTTTATATATATAATCAATAAATTTTCTTACCTTAACACATAATTCATATTCACTACAATTGAATTCTATTTTAAGAGGTATCATCATCATTATAAAAAGTAATTTTCTTTCTTCTTCAAAAAGTGGATAGCGAGCTTCATAATAAGAAAATAATTCTGTAAAATCAAAATCTAAATAATGTGTCTTGTATAACATTAATAAATCATAAATGGGCATATCGATTTTACTTTTATCCCAACTTACTAAATAAGGTTTATCACTTTTTAAGTAATGATCTAAATTAACAGCATTATGAATAGTAACCAAACGCATTTTCCTTTGATTTTTTATTAATTCATACCAAGCAGATATTTCATTTTTACCATAATAAATGCAATTAAAAATCTTATCAATATTACTAGCAATCAAATAAGAAGATGGTGACATATAAACATTTCTTTCGATAAGAGTAATTACATCATTATAATAATTATATAGATAATCTAATTTATCATTAATATTTTCATATATTTCTTTATAATCATCAATATCAACTTCTTTATAAAAAGTTGTTTTACTATGTAAAAGACTAATAAGATTAATTAGGTCTAAAACTTTCTGCTCAATAGGTTCATTAATATCTTTAATATATTCATAAACATCATAGTTATCATCTTTATCTATTTCATTTGGAAAATAATCAAAAGCTCTTGATTTTAAATATTGATATGTGTTATCTAAATTATTATTTTTTCTTTTTTTTATAACATATTTATCATCAATGATACAAACATTATTCTTAATTGTTAATCTTTTAGGGATTATATTATATTTTTTTAAATAGTCTCTTAATTCACTATTCATTTTTACTAGTTGGAATTACAATTTTATCTCCAACTTTAATATCTTCGATAGCATTATAACATGCTAAATCGTCATAAGTCACATTATATTTTGTGATTATTTTTTCCAGTGTATCTTCTTCTTTTACAATATAAACCCGATAAGGTAAATAAGTTTCCATATTATCTAAATTATCAAATAAATTAATATTAGGTATTAATTCTTTATTTTCATTATTATTCATATTATCGTTAATATTAACATTTTGACTTATATTTGAAATATCAATATCAACTTCTCTTTTCTCTGGTTCTAAAATTAATTGTTCTTTATTTATTTCTTGATAATTTATATCTTTAGTTATTTCAACTGACTCTTGCTTTTCATTATTTTCTTTTTCTTCTTGTTTATTATCTATCGTTAATTCTTCTAGATTATCATCTTGAACTAGGTTTTCTAAAGGTTTTACTTCTTCCTTTTCTATTTCTCTTGACATATTTTGATATTCATCACCTTCAATATATAAATCAATAGATACCTTTAATATCTCATTATTTATAACTTCGTAGTTAAAGTCATCAATATCAATAACCATATTTTCTGTATCATATCGTGAATCTAATGTTATATCAAAGGGAAGTTCAAAATCAAATTTTTCTCTATTAATTGAACCTTCTGTCATCTTATAATCACCAGTAATATGAAACTTTCCTGATATAATATCTTTTTCTTTTTTTTCTATTTCATGTTCTAGAGAAATTGAAGTTATCTCACTACATTTAGTTTTAAATGATAATTCTTTTTTAAATGGTATAATTTGTTTCATATATTTAAAATCCTCCTTTTCTAATAAAGAATATGATTTTTTAAAAAAAGTATGACATCATTTCAATTGACAAACAAAAATAATTAACTTATAATTTATCATATGGAGGCTATCAGATGGAAGTAATAATTAATTATAATAATGAAGATATCAAAGTAGAGGACAAAATAAATTATGAAGAAGTTGATACTGTTATAAAAAAAGATAAAAATACTTGTTCTAAAAATAAATTATCAGTTAAAGATAATGTACAACTAGAAGATACAATAAAGATTGAAAAAAATGATTTCTTTGGTGATAATAATGGATGAAAAAATAAAAGAAATAGATGCCATCTTAAAAAGTTTATATAATACCTGTCTTAATTATGAAAATGGAATATCTGATGGTAGTGTCTATAATTTCTTAAGAAACTATAATTTAAAACCCGAAGAAAGAAATTATGATATTAGTCCCCTATTTTTTAAAAAATGGATTGATAGATTTTCTAATGTCAATGATATTAATGTATTCGTAAATCCAAATTGGAAATATTTTTGTCAATTTAGAAATGATATTCCAAGTCTTAATTGCTATAAATTATATATTCCTCTTGATTATCAGCATCTTTATGAAGGAGCTAATAGATTATTTGATTTCATTACCAAAAATAAAATTAAACATACTTCAAAAATAGCTTCTCATCTTCGAACCGATAATATCGTAATAAGATTATCTGAATATAATGATGTAAAAAAAGTCTTAAATTTTGTAAAAAATGATGCTTATATTAATGAGGGACTTATTAAGACTAATCCTTTTTGTTTTAGTAAAAATGGTGTTGGTCTTTCCTATGATGGAAATTTATCATATAACTCTGTTGTAGCAAGTTTAATTGCTGAATACTTAAATGATGCCAAAAATAAAAAAGAGACAAAAGAAGAAATTAATATTAATAATTTTTATAATTTTGTTGATGATATTACTAAATCTTGGGATAAAATAGCTATTTTGATGGAAAAATATAATTTTTATGATGAAGATAACCCTGAAACTATTGTCCATCTTTGCTTTATTTCAGATTTATTAAAAACAGCTCTCAAATCCAATGATATAAATGTTTATTACACTAAATTAAAATATTATTTAAAAGCAAAAACAAAAAAAGAATTTTTAGCAAGTTATAAAAGCTACGTTGAAAATAAAAATATTCAAATAGAAATGCAAGAAGATAAAGTAAATCAAATAGAAAAAGAACAAATAAATAATGATAAAATAGCCCTTTTGGAAGAATTCGTTTTAACAGCAGTTAAAAAATATCCTAAACAAAATATCGAACAGCCATATTATTATGACTATTTATCTGGCTATTTATTATATAATAACAAAAATTGCATTACTAGAGATCATGATTTAAGAAATCGAATAACTAATAATCTTAATAAAGAAGAAGCTTTAAAAATTATTGAAAATAGTTATTGTTCAAAAGATAATTTATTTGAAAATATAAATAACTATATAACCATGATATCTCTTAATGACATAATAAAAACCATGAAAGAAAAAATGCCAGATTCATACATCATAAATTTAGATAGATTTTTAATAACAAATCAAGTAAATTTCATAACTAGAACTAATGATGCTAGAATTATTGCTGAAAATATATCATCTTCAGCAATTAAAGATTTATTTAAAAGCTTAAATGTTACAAATATTTTTGATTATATAGAAAACTATTACAATAAAATTACTGATAATAGGCACAAAAAAGACTAAATGTCTTTTTTTTCATTATATTCCTTTAAAAATTTCATAAAATCTAAAGCTACTTTTTTAGGAAGTATTTCTTCTAAATCCTCTAAAGTGGCTTCTTTCATCTTACTTATAGTTTTGTATTTTTTAAGTAATTTTTTCTTTCTTACTTCTCCAATACCATCAATATTATCTAAAATACTTGAAAGTGCTCCTTTGCTTCTTAACTGTTTATGATAAGATATTGTAAAATTATGAACTTCATTTTGCATTTTTGTAAGTAATAAAAATAAATCACTTCTTTTATCTATTTCTATAACTCTAATAGGATCTAGTCCAACTAATTCGTTAGTATTATGCTTATCATTTTTCTTTAAACCACAACTTGCAATATTAAGATTTAAATCATGAAGAACTTCTCTTGCTACATTAAGTTGACCTTCTCCACCATCGACAATTATTAGATCGGCTCTTGGTAAATTGTCTTTTAATACTCTAAAATATCTTCGATAAATAACTTCTCTCATTGTATTATAATCATCATTTTTATCAGCCGTAATCTTAAATTTTCGATATTCACTTTTTACAGGTTTACCATCAATAAATACAACCATTCCTGATACATTAAAACTACCAAATAAATTAGAATTATCAAATAGTTCAATTCTTGTTAAATTATCTAATTTAAGTAATTCTTTTAATTCCTCTAAAGCTTTATTTTTTATCTGTTCATTGGCTAAAGCTAAACTCATTTGTTCTTCATAATAAGTTTTAGCATTCTCAAAAGCTAAATCTAAAATTTTCTTTTTAACTCCTTTTTGAGGCTTAATAACTTTTAAACCAAAAGCTTGGGTTAATAGTGAAGCATCAATAATATCAGGAACAAGAACTTCATTGGGTTTTATTCCATGAGTATCATAAAAATTAGATATATAATTCATAAGTTCTTCTTCCAAAGTATCAACCATTGGAAATATATCTCTTTTTCTATCTAATAATTTTCCTCCTCTTATAAAAAGAATTTGAACTGATAAATAATTTTTGTTTGTATAATAACCTATAACATCCCGATTTAAATTATCATTTACTTCAACTTTTTGTTTTTCTAAAGTAATATTAATATTATCTAACATTTCTTTATATTCTAAAGCTTTTTCATATTCCATTTTATTAGAAAATTCTTGCATTTTCGTTTTTATTCTATTGGTTACAATTTCATGATTACCACTTAAAAAAGATATAATTTCATGTTTTATTTCATCGATTTTTTGAGAATCAATATCATGAGTACAATAGCCTAAACATTGTCCTATATGATAATATAGACATTCTTTTTTCTCATATGTTTTACATTTTCGTAAGGGATATAGACGATTTAGCATATCGACTGTATTACGAGCTGCACTAACATTAGGATATGGTCCAAATAATTTAGTTTTATTATTTTTTTTAATATTGGCATGTCTTACTACTATTAATCTTGGTACTTTATCATTTGTAAGTTCAATATAAGGATAACTCTTATCATCTCTTAACAAAATATTATATCGAGGGGTATATTTTTTTATTAAATTTATTTCTAAAAGTAAAGCTTCTAATTCTGAAGATGTAACAATATATTCAAAAAAGGCAATATCTCTTACTAACATTGCTGTTTTACCTGTATGACTTCCTCTAAAATAAGAAGTTAAACGATTTTTTAAATTTTTACTTTTACCTACATAAATAACATTACCATCACTATTTTTCATAAGATAACAGCCTGGTTTATGTGGCACTAATGCAAGTTCTTCCTTAAACATATAATCACCCTTTGATAGTTTTTATTATATCTTAAATTTTATTTTTTAGCAATATTTACAAAAGAAGCATTTATTTGTTATAATGAATATAGGTGTTATCTATGTATACAATTAAAAATAATGTAGAAAATAAAATTATTATTAAAAATTCTAAATTTATTTGCCTTTTAAGAAAAATAAGAACAAAAGAAGAAATTGATTTTTACTTAAAAGAAGCAAAACTTCTCTACCCTGGAGCTACTCATTATTGTTATGCTTATATTTTAGATAATGAAATTAAAGCAAGTGATGATAATGAGCCTAATAATACAGCTTCTCTTCCTATGTTAAATATCTTAAAGAAGAATAATTTAAACTGTATTTTAGCTATTGTCATACGTTACTTTGGAGGAATAAAACTAGGAGCTAATGGTCTAGTAAGAGCTTATAGTAATAGTGTTATAGAGGCTCTTAAAAAAGATAACATTAAAGAAATAATAAAGGGGAAAAATATTGATTTAACTTTTGAGTATTCTTTAGAAAAGCAGATTGATTTTATCTTAAAAGATATGACTATAAATAATAAAGTCTATAAAGAAAAAATTATTTATAATGTAGATATTACTGATGAAATATTAGATAAATTAACTAAATATGACATCAATATTAAAATTAATTATGATACTTATATATAAAAAGTAGATCAACGATGTAGACCTACTTTTAATTTTACTTCTTCATATTTTTGAGAAGCTATTTCAATAGTTTTTATTTTACCTTTTTCTAATACTTCATCAATTAAATTGCTATTAATTATTTCTTCATACTTTTTTTGAATTGCACTTAATTTTAAAACAATAAGATCAGCAACTTCACGCTTAAAGTTTCCATAATTATAATCTTTAAAATGTTCTTCTACTTCTTCGATTGATTTTTCACTCAAAGCTGAATAAATTGTAAGTAAATTAGATATACCAGGCTTATTTACTTCATCATAATAAATTTTACTATCACTATCTGTTATAGCAGATGCTATTTTCTTTCTAATATCTTTTTCACTATCAAGTAATAATATTGTTCCTTTATAATTATCACTAGATTTACTCATCTTTTTAGTGGGATTTTGTAAATCCATAATTTTAGCTCCAATTTTAGGAATGATAGGTTCTGGTACAACAAAAGTATTTCCATATTTATTATTAAAACGAATAGCTAAATTACGAGCTAATTCTACGTGTTGTTTTTGATCAATACCAACAGGAACATAATCAGCATCATAAAGCAAAATATCAGAAGCCATCAAAATAGGATATGTAAACAAGCCAACACTTACATTTTCACCACGAAAACTTTTATCTTTAAATTGGGTCATTCGACTAGCTTCTCCCATGTAAGTATTACACTCTAAAATCCAAGATAAATTAGTGTGATATAAATTTTCTGATTGTAAGTATATCACATTTTTATAAGGATCAATACCACAAGCTAAATATAAAGCGAGTGTTCTTCTAATTCTTTGTGCCAAAACTTCAGCATCTTGGCTTACTGTTATAGCATGTAAATCAGGAACAAATAAGTAACATTCATATTCATCTTGATATTTTACCATTTGATTAATACTACCAATTAAACTACCTAAAGTAAGTTCTCCACTTGGTTTTAAACCAGTTAACATTCGTTTCATATATTTCAACTTCTTTCTTTTATTTTAATTCATTATAGCATTTAAAAAGATATTTGTAAATTTTTTATAGTTTTCTTTTAGCTTTTGTTAAAACTTGGGAAGTTGTCTTTTCAATGATTTCCAAAGGAAGTCCCTCTTTAATCATATTATTCATATAATTACAATAAGTCATTAACATGTTATCAAATTTAATAGTTTTATCGCTTTTTTTATTCTTAATAATATCTTCTATTGATATAAATTGTTCTTGTGGTGATATTCTTTTTACATAGTATATAAAATCATAAAAATCAAGACAACCAACTTCATAGAATATATCTTTATCTTTTATACAATATCTGACATTTTCATTAGCAATATCTCCTACTAAATAGTTATTTTTAGCATAAGTATCAATTATTTCAAAAAATTTAAAAATTTTATTTAAATAAGCTTGGGCATTATCTTTTGTATCAATACTGATACTACTTGCTTTGCTATGATTATTTGTATATTCCCTTAACCATTCTAAATAATCTATCATATTAAATTTAATATCTATTTCTTTTTCCATTTCTACTCCTTAACTACTATTACAATTTTATCATAAGATTAGAAAATAACAAGATAAGTTTACGTTTTTTTTACTTCATCTAATTATTTTTATTCCTTGTTTTTAATTGCTTTAAACATTTTTTTCCAAAGATGATTTGAAGAATAATTTAAAATACCTACTTTATATATTCTTAAGCCATATTTTATAAGAACAAAAACGACAGCTATAAGTAAAAGTAATGATATAAATACATCAATAATACTAATTTGTCCTAACATGAGTAAGGCTGGAGATAAAAGTGAAGATATAAATGGTATATAAGAAGCTATTCTAATGAAAATTGAACCTTCGAACATTGCAGCCATCATAGCTAAATAATAACCTACTAAAGAAATAATTATAATTGGTGTTTGAAGTTGTTGATAGTCTTCCATATTAGTGGTCATTGATGCTAAAATACCTGCTAGTAGTGAATAAGCAATAAAAGTTAAAATCATCAATACTAAAGTTATGGGAATAATATAAACTAAATTATTAATAAATCCTGTGTCTTTTAATGAATCTATGACATCAATAATTGTTGATGCAGCTTCTCCAGTTATTAAGCCTCCACTTATAAAATAACGAATAGTAAGTCCTAAAATAGCAAATAAAACTAACAATAAACCTTGAAATAATACAAATACATTTCCGGCGATTACTTTTGAGAAAAAATGAGTTTTAGCAGAGACGTTAGATATAATTATTTCCATGCTCTTTGTTGTTTTTTCTTCATTAACTTCGGCTCCAATCATTTGAGTTAAAAACAAAGTTAACATGAAAAATGGTAAGATTAAAATAGGAAAAGCTACTGACATTATTAATTCCATTGTTTCATCAATATCTTTACTTTCATCTAACCTAGTTCTTTCTATATTTACAGCATTATTTACAATAGAAAGCATATCCTCTGATATATTAAAATATTCTAAAGCCATATTTTGTTTAGCACTATTTAATGAAGTTGTAATTATTTGAAAAGTAATTGCATTGATTGCCTTATTAGTAATAACTTCGGCTTTGATAAAATTCTCTTGATCATTATCGATAACTAATAATATCTTGTCATCTTCTTTAACTTCTTCTTTAGCCTCTTCTAGTGATTTATCATATAGTTCTATTTTAGTATCATCATCACTATCTAAATATTCACTAAATCTTTTATAATTATCGATAAATTCATTATAAATAGAATTAGTATTATCTATTATAATAATTTCATCATTTTTTTCAAAAGAACCTCCAAATAATTTAATAATACTATCAATATTAATAAGTCCTACTACTAATACTAATAATATAATATTAGCAACATAAAACCATTTGGTAGCTATTTTCTTTTTTAAACTCATTTGTGTTAAATATTTTAATTTATTCATAATTATCACCTACTATACTTACAAATATTTCATTTAAGCTAGCATCTTCAACAGCAAATTTTGTGATATTATCATATTTTGATATTTTTTTAAAAATTGGTGATACATAACTATTATCTTCAATTTTAATAACATAGTAATCTTCTTGTTTTACAATTGAAACTACTCCTTTAGCTTTTTTTAATTCCTCTACATCAATATCACCTGCGATGATTATATTTTTCTTTTTATAGTTTTTCTTAATATCTTTTAATCTACCCTCTAAAACACTCTTTCCTTTTACTAAAACAACTAATTTTTCACAAAATAATTCTACATGTTCCATTCGATGTGATGAAAAAATAATACTAGTTCCCTTTGCTTTTAAATCAAGAATTTCTTTTTTAAAAATTTCAACATTTAAAGGATCAAGTCCTGAAAAAGGTTCATCTAAAATTAATAATTTTGGAGCATGAATTATACTAGAAATAAATTGAATTTTTTGTTGATTTCCTTTAGATAGTTCTTTAATTTTTTTATTTTTATATTCACTTATACCAAATCGTTGTAAATAATAATCCAATTTTTTCTCAATATCTTCTTTTTTCATTCCTTTTAAAATACCATAAAAAGTTATTTGCTCTAAAACAGTCATCTTGGTAAGTAAACTTCGCTCTTCCGTAAGAAAGCCTATCTTATCAGTAACATTATAATCAATTTTAGATCCATCTAATGTAATTTTACCAGTATAATCATCAATTAGACCCATAATCATTCTAAATGTTGTTGTTTTGCCTGCACCATTAAGTCCAAGTAATCCAAAAATTTCTCCATCTGCTACTTCAAAAGATAAATCATTAACTGCTACTAAATCATCATATTTTTTAGTAACGTGTTCTACTTTTAGCATATTTATTCACCTCTTCTATTAAATTATATAATATTCTTATTTTTTTATCAAGAAAAAAACTATGCTAATCGGCATAGTTATCAAAATAACCTTGGATATAGACAACTGGAGTGCCTTTATCACCACTACCAGAAGTTAAATCGCACAAAGAACCGATTAAATCCGTAAGTCTTCTTGGTGTTGTACCCAAAGATTTATTCGTTCCTTTTAAATCTTTTTCTTTATTCTTAATCTCTGAAATCATAGCTTCTTCTAATTCTTTTCCTCTTAAATTTGCTAATTTATTATCAGAAATATATTTTAATTTTATTTCATTAGGAGTTCCTTCTAAACCTTTAGTATATGCTGGTGAAACAACAGGATCTGCAAGTTCCCAAATCTTACCAACTGGATCTTTAAATGCTCCATCACCATAAATCATAACTTCTATATCTTTACCAGTTAATTCTTTTAATTTCGCTTTTATTGTTGTGACTAAAATATCACCATTCGTAGGAAATAATTTTAATCTTTCTTCAGTAGATTTATTAGAACCAAGTAAACCATATGTTTTATTGAAACCACTTTCTCCGATTGGTTCTGTCATAATATCATCTAAACCTAAAATAATATTAGCACCATCTTTTAGATTATTTTTAGTCTTAAATCGGGTATGAATATCACAAACTAAAACATCTTTGGTATAGTTTAATATTTCTTTAGGATTATTAGCAAAGACAAAATCTACTTCTGCATTTTCATTTTCTACGATATTTTTGTAAAAGTCAACATAATTTACCCCTGTAAAAGGATGAGTCATACCTTTAAAATATTTATTATATGTAGTTAAATCTAAAACATCACTATAAGGATTAATACCATATTTATCTAACAATTGCTCATCAAATAAATGATTTCCTACCTCATCTTGTGGATAAGATAACAAAATTGTAACTTTACTAGTACTTCTAGCTATGGCTTTTAAAATCATTGAAAATCTATTTCTGCTTAATATTGGAAAAACAATACCAATATGCTTACTATTATTAAATTTATTTCTTAAATCACAAGCAATATCTTCAACACTAACATAATTGCCACTAGCAATGCCTACAACAGCTTCTGTAATGCCTATAATATCACGATCTTTAAACTCAAATTTTTCTGTTTCTTGAGCTTTTAATAAACTATCTATTACAATACTTGCTAAATCATCATTTTCTTTTATAATCGGAGTTCTTATTCCTCTTACTACAGTTCCAACATATCTTTGCATCTTATAGTCTTCCTTTCTTAAGGTAAATCTAATCTAAAATTTTTAAGTTCATCAATAAAATTTTCTGTTTCTTCTTCTTCTGTAATATTATATAATTTATCTTTTTTTGTTAATAATTCTTGGTAACTGATAATGGCCTCTTCTTCTTGTTTTTTTTCATAATCAGTAAGTTCAATTGTTTTTGGTTCTAATTCTTGTTCTAATTTTTGTGATACTTCTTCAACAAAATTGATATTATCTTTGTCTTTATTTATTTCCAAATCAGTATCGATATTTTCATCTTCTAGTTGACTAAGATTTATTTCATCATCTCTTATAATATGAATTGGTGAAGTTTGATCTCGATCTTTTATTTCTCTTAAAACATTTTTACTATATGGACCATTTGCTTCTTTTAAATCATTATTAATAGTTTCTTCTTCTTTTACTTTACTGTTTTCACTAGCCTCTTTAATAGTCATTATGTCTTTTAATTCTTGCTTTTGCATTGATACTAAAATTTTTAATTCTCTATTTTTAATTAATAAAATAATGCTTAAAAATAAGAAAAAGAAAAAGATAAAGATAATAATCCAAAACCAAAATAATCCTGTTGAATCCAAATTAAAATAAAATTCATTAAAATTTTCCATTAAACTCACTACTTATCACCTCATATAATGGTAGTTTAAAACACTAGCTAAATAAAGACATGCCGTTTCAATTCTCAAAATACGACTTCCTAGTGTTACACTAACATAACCATTTTTATTTAAATAATTTTCTTCACTTTCGGATATTCCACCCTCTGGTCCTATTACTACTATAATTTTAGCACATTTTTTGTTATTTTGTAAATATTTATTTATAAAATTTTTCTTCTCCTTTGTGCTACTAACAATTTTCAAATCAGCATCTAATTTTACTAGTTGTTCTAAATTCATGATTTCTCCTACTTCAGGTATTATATTGCGATGTGATTGTTCACTTGCTTCTTTACAAATGCTTTCCCATCTTTCTTTTTTCTTAAGAAAGCGCTTATCATCTAATTTAACAATGCTACGCTCCATTTGTAAAGGTATTATTCTTTTTACTCCAAGCTCCGTTAATTTCTGTAATATCATATCCATTTTTTGCTCTTTTACTAGACCAAAAGCTATCGTAATTTCTACATCTAATTCATTGTTATCTTCAAGTTCTTGAATTACTTCAATTGAAAACGGATTTATTGTTTTAATTTTAGCTAAATATACTTTTTTATTATGTACAATTTCTATCTTATCATTAACTTGCATTCGCATAACATTTTTTATATGATGAATGTCTTTTTCAGTTATACTTAAATCCTCATTCTTTGTAAAATATCTTTGCATAAACTCCCTCTTCATATTTAGTTTATCACAATCCTAGGGAAAATAAAATATTCTTAAATAATTATTTTTTAAATTAATTAAATTATGTAAAGTACTTTGATGTAATAAAAAATACAACAATACATTAATACAGAGGTGTTACCATTTTTTTAACCTTTACCTTTACAATTTTAGTATCTTCTCTTCCTATAAAAATAGTTGTAAATGGATCAACAACATTTATATCTAAATTACCCAATTGAGTAATAATAGTTTTCTCTTGATCACTACCTATGTTTTTTACAATTCCTACTATTGTTTCTGGCTTTCTATATTTTAGAAGTAACTCTTTTGCCAAAATCAAATTATTATAGGTAAAATTTTTAGGACTATAAAATACTATACTAAAATTAGTTTTAGCCACAGAAATAATTCTATCTATTGTTAATTCTTGTTCTGATAAATTATCACTTAAAGATATAACAGCAAAATCCTTTGTCAATGGAGATCCTAATAGAGATGATCCTGAAATTGCAGAGGTTATTCCAGAGATTATTTCAATATCAATATTAGGGTTTATTTGCTCAACAAGTTCTAATATTACCGATGATACACCATAAATACCCGTGTCTCCACTTCCAACAATTGAAACTACTTGATTATTAGCACTATTAATTGCATTTATACATCTTGCTCGTGTGGCATTATATGAATTACTTAATATCTTATTACTATCATAATGGCTTATTAACATTTGATATGATTTCTCATCACAATAAATTAAATCAGAATTTTTTAAAGCATTATCTGCTTTTATTGTTAAATCTTCATAATTGTAATTTCCTATACCAACAATATACAATTTTCCCATAAATTCCTCTTAATTATTTGTTATTTTTCTCTATAAACTTACATATTTCATTAAATAAATCTGTACTCTTATCAACTTTTATTGTATTTATATTTAATTTTTTTGCACCATCTATATTTTTGGAATTATCATCTAAAAAAAGTAATTCTTCTGGTAATATGTTATATTTATCTAATATATAGTTATAAAAATCGGCATGAGGTTTAATTTTATGAATTTCAGCAGAAATAAGTACATCATCTAAATAGTCAACGCCAAATGCCTCTCCAATAAAATTTCTTACAAAAGAAACATGATTAGTAGCAATAATTATTTTTAAACCAGAATATTTTTCTTTTATTTTCTTAAATAATTCTTCATCTCTTATTTTATAAATTTTGTCAATCAACTGCTCAGTTACTCTCATTATAACAGAATCTTTATCAATAATTTTTCTTGCTTCCATTAAATAATCTGAATCATTAATGTTATCTCCAAACATTCTCTCTAATTTATTTTCTTCCTCAGTTAATTCTACATCTTTCTCATTAACTAAAACACCAACTAAGTCAAAGGCAATTACTTTGATCATATATATCCTCCTTTATTAATATTCGCCAAGAGCCATAATTTTTACAATACTTTATAATATCACTAATATTTTCATTTCTATATTCATATTTGTCTTTTATAGGATTAATTACTTTTATCTTATTGTTAGAAATTCCATTTAATATTATAAAATGACCGCCATTCATATTATTATGATTAAATACAGAAGATTCAACACATAAAATTATAAATTTACTTTCTTTTATTTCTCTTAATAACTCTTTTTTATTTAACTTTAATACAGTTATAGGAATACCTAAGTCTAAACTTTTTTTTATAAAATAAAATCCTTTAAAATCAAAATCTATACTTTTATTATTGATATAATCATAATATAAATTACTTTTGTAACATAATATTTCAACATTATTTATATTTTTCTCTTTTAAACTAATCGCTAATTCTGTAATCCATTTCATTTTTTTATTCAAATTTTCATCGTTTTTTTTAAACTTTTTTAAAATATATTTGACACAAGAACTTCCACATAGAATATCATTCATATATTACCTCTTTTTCATTAAAATAGGTTTCTTTTGATTATATACAGTTAAACTATGTTGAGCTCTTGTACATACTACATAGAATAAATATTTATCTTTTTCTTGGTATAAATGATTTTTATCTGTATAAACAATTACGCCATCAAATTCTAGTCCTTTTGAAATATAGGAAGGTAATATCACAGTATCAGAAAGAGATTTTTTACCTGATTCATTAACTAAACTTATTTCCTCTAATTGTTCTCTTAAAAGTTCATATAAATCTATTGTTTCAGAATTATTCTTTGTTATAATGGCAATTCTCTTCATGCCATTTTCTTTCATTATTTTAATATCTTCAAGTAAATGCTTAACAACTTCACTTTTTTCAACATCTTTTAATACCACAGGAATTGAATTACTTTTTCTGACAGAACATACATTGTTAATTCCTAATATTTGATTAGAATAATCTATTATTTCTTCACTAGAACGATATGTTTTTAAAAGTTCAATATATCTTCCTTTTTGATTAAATACAGAATTAACTTCATTTAAATTGCTATAAATGTAATAAGGATTAATGGTTTGATTAATGTCCCCTAAAATAGTAAATGATGCTCTAGTAAATATTTTTTTCAATATTTCAAATTGTAATAAAGTATAATCTTGCGCTTCATCTATAATTACATGTTTTATTGTATTCCCTTTTGGATATCCATTTAATTCAAAATATAAATATAATAAAGGTAATAAATCATCATATTTTAAAATTTTACCATTTGTAAATATTTCATTTTGTTTTAGTCCTGCCTTTGTTCTATATTCTTCTGAAGATAATATGTTTGAATAAATATTTTTAACATTTGTATCGCCATTTAATAAGCCTTTTATTTTTTTTCTAACTACTTTTCCATATTTTTTATATGAAATATTATTAGAATCACATATATATTCTGCAATTGCATCTAATCTACTAAAAAACGGATATCTATCATATCTGTTGTTTAATAAGTTATTTAACTCTTCTTTTGTAATTTCTTTATTTCCTATTACTATTCCTTTGTTAAAAGCGATTGTAGTTTTTATTTTATTAATATATTTATCTAAAAATTCTTTAAAATTATTAGATAATTTATACTTGGTGCTTTTATATTTTTCTTCAGCGATATTTTCGGTTTTATAATATCTTTCAATAAAAGAAGTAAAGTTTTCTATTTCATTATAGTCACTAATATAAGATTTAGCAAAATCGCTAAATGTAGATTGTAAAACATTATCTTCTCCTAAATCTGGTAAAACATCTGATATATATTCTGAAAATACTTCATTTGGTGAGAATATTAAAACATTATTTGAAGTAAGTTCTTTATCTTGATAAAGTAAATATGCTATTCTATGTAAGGCGACAGAGGTTTTACCACTTCCTGCTATTCCTTGAACTATTAAATATCTGTCGGTAATATTTCTAATAATTTCATTTTGTTCTCTTTGGATAGTATTAACAATATTCGTCATTTTATCTGATGATGCATGAGATAAAATTTCTTGTAAATATTCATCATCAATATTTAATTCACTATCAAAACACCTTTCAATATTTTCTCCATTGATTTTATATTGTCTTTTTAAATCGATGGTTCCTTTTATAACTCCCAGAGGTGCTTCATAGGATGCATCTCCTATTCCATAATTATAAAATAAACTTGCAATGGGAGTTCTCCAATCGAAAACATAAAAATCTAAATCTTTGGTTATTCCATTGATTCCAATATAAATAGAATCTGTATATCCATTACTTCTAAAATCAACTCTTCCAAAATAAGGACTGACTAATGATCTTTTTAATTTTTGTAATCTTCTAATTCTTTCATTTGTTGATCCTACCTCATTATTAACATTATACATCCCTGAGGCTATTTCAGCATCATCGAGAGTTGCATTGTTTTCCCAAATGTATCTTTTCATTTCATTTATTGAATTAATCTTATCTTGAATTCTAGCATCATCTTCACTAATACTTGCTTTTATTATATCTAATGTTTTTTTTAGATACTTTTTTTCTAATTCTAATTCTTCTGGTGAAACGTTCATTCTATCAGTCCTTTCTTTTTTCATACTTTTTAAATTTTATTTTATCAAAGCTTTCATAAAAAGTTCCAAAAGCATTTTCTGGATGAACAGAAGCTAAAAATTGTAATTCTTTTTGATATGAGCTAATTTCATAATCTGTAATTGGAAATTCTATTTCATCCATAATTACATACTTCTTTTTAATTATACCATATTTTTCCATTAGAATTAATGATAATACTATCTGTTGAGCTAAGTTATTATATAGTGTTCTAAAATAAGTATATTGTCTTATGTCACTAGTATTTTCATAAACTTCATGTCCTTTTTCTAAAAAGTATGACAAATCAAAGCAAATTACTTTATCCTTATTTTTTATTACCTCCTTAAAAGGAAAATAGTTCATAAAATTGGCAACAAAATCTCCTATACATACATTTCCTAAAACTATTTTTTGTTCATCTTGCAAATTTATAATAGCAGAATTTTCACAATTATTAACTACTTTCTTTAATAATGATTTCTCTTCATGTTCTGTTGCTGAATCTAATATAATTATTCCAAAGCCCTCTAAAAGTAATCTATCAAATTCATTAAATAAATATGTCGTTTTTCCTGTTTCTTGGCTTTCAACTATTAATTGGTTGTTTTTCATTATTTATTTCCTTATTTAAAACATTTTCTTGAATCCACGCTTGCATTAAGTACATATACATTTGTCTTCTATCAATACAATGAGGATCTTCTCTATAAATGCTTCCAAATTTGCCATAAGCAGAATAACAGCAGGAACAACACATACCTCTAAACATACATTTACTACATTTTTCAATGGTTTTGGCTGTTCTATTTCTCAACTTTACAATTTCGGGCTTTTTCAACATATCTTCTATCTTTTCATTTAGTACGTTTCCCATAGCAAAGTCTTTCTCACCTTTAAAGCCATCGCAAGGGAAAACATCACCATTTGGATTAACAGACACTAATTCTCTGGCAGCTCCACATGGGTATCTTAGGCATATATAATCTCTAATAGGCGTATAAACATTTTCTTCAAATATATGAACAGAAAAATTTTCAACATCAACTTCATCTTTCATCTGGTGCATTTCTTTAAAACATTTTGCCCATTCTCCAGGTTTAGTAGTTAAGTTATTTTCTTTTTCTCTACCTAATATATTGACAGGTCTAGGTTTAAAATTCATACCTACTTTATCAAAATATTCCATCAATTGTCTAGGATAATGCACGTTATGTTGTCCAATAGTGCATACTGCACCATCAATATATATTCCATTATTTCTTAATTTTTCTATTCCTCTTTCAATTTTATCAAATGCTCCATTACCATTTATATCTACCCTAGTTTGATCTGTCATTTCTTTTGGACCGTCTAAACTAACACCAACACTTATATTGTATTCTTTTACTAAATCAATTAATTCTTCTGTAACTAAAACACAATTAATTTCAGTACGATATTTTACTAATTTATCATACTTTGATTTTACTTTTTCTACTTTTTCAATAAATTTTCTCATGCCTGGTACATTAGTTGATGCCTCACCACCTTGAAATTCAAATGTAATTACTTTAACTTGAGGCATAGATAACATACTGTCTATTGTCGCATCCATTACATCTTCTGTCATATTTTCGCCCTTGAAAGGACCACAGTCTGCAAAACAATACTTACATCTTAAATTACATCCTGTTGTTATATTTACAACTATTACACTAGGATAATCAGCAGGTAAAGGAAAATCAAAATCAACTTCTGTATGTTCTTGATCTTCGGCTAGTCCTCTTATGAATAAACTAAACCATTCATCTTGTGTTAATTTATTATTTTCATATCTTTTATATTCTTTCTCAGTCAATGACATCCAGGATCCCAACTCAGGATTAATTAATATTTTAAATATTTTATCTTCAACTTTTAATTGAAAACTTTCAACTTTTTTAGACTTAATAAATTTTTTATTATCAATATCAAAAAAATTGTCAATTACTATATCATTGCAATTTTTATCAATTGCTAATCCTCTAAAAAATAATTTTTCCCATTCTATTTCATTAAATAAATTATTTTCATATTTGTTATAACTTTCTTCATTTAATATTAAACTTACATTAGTATTTTTGTTTCTTAATTCATAATTCCCATTAATTTCTTTAACTACTACATCTTTTGATTTTTCATATTCACGGCTTAACCATGGACTTCTCATAATCTACCTCCAATAATGTTACACAACATAGGAAGATTATTTTAAAAAATTATTTGTGAGTGTGGGTTCCGCAACCATCGTAACCCAATCCTATCTTGTTGCCAAAAGATATTTTGATTTTTTGATTTGAAAGTTTTGTTCTTAAATTTTTAACGATGTCGTTTTTAATTTCCATCTTTTTCATACAAAAACCTGGTACCATATAAGTGTAATATTTAATTCATCAATTGAATTGACTATTACACTCTTTTTAATTTATTATGTA
>CANRCE010000016.1 GCA_947629035.1 uncultured Bacilli bacterium
ATATACATAATCTGATGGATATAAAAGTCCTATTGTTGCTTTGATACTTTCATAATTTGCGATGTCACATCCATCACTTTCTATTCCTCTTTCACACTTGTACATATTTTGTTTATTACTACGATAAGGGATATCTCCATATAAGTGCCATGTTACTTCAGTTTCAATATAACTTTTTGCAGTAGCACTTATTCCATAATTCTTTATTATATCACAATTTTCATTTTTATTATTTTCTCCAGCATCGTAATATGTCCAATCTTCACATTTTCCATATGTTTCTGATGTATCTTTTGCATTGTAAAAAAATTCATTTAAAAGTACATAAGAGTTTGAAGGACTACTTTGGTCTGTTCCTATCCAATTGTTACTATATCCTGAATATATTCCACTTGTTTTGTCTTTATTATATATTCCCCATGAATAAGCTCCCAATGATTTTGCTCTTATTATTTTTACTCGATAGCCTTCTAAACCATGAGTATCTTTACCAAACATCCCAATTATTTGATACCTTTCACCGTTAAAAATCAACCAATTATCTGGATTTGCTCCAACATATCGATAATCTCCATTTTCATCTTGGTATAATCCTTCTGCACCTGCTTCCCATCCTGTTGCTTTACTTTGATTCATTATTACGTTTTCTAATATATTACTGCTACCAGAAGTCCAAGCGCAACCAAAGCTATATGTATCTTTTTCATATAATGATATTATTCCAATAATCATTGTTAAAATTATACAAGAACTTATTACTATTTTTCCTTTATTAATTATATGACTTTTACTTTTCATAATTTAATTTTACCTCTTTCCTTTTATCATTTTTTATTTGAAATGAATAATCAATTATTCTAACTAGATACATATCTTATCAATTAACACATGGTTATATTCATAATTGTAGCTTTTATTCTAACATTTGTTAGCTTATCTAATTAGGTATTATTTTTAAGAAAATTAAAGTTAAATTAATGATATTTTAATTTAAGCTAATAGTGTACGGATTGTCGTATGTACCTGTTCCATTTGTTATTTTTACATTAGATTTTAAATAGAAACTAGGTCGAATGATTGATCCTGATGCTGAAGATCGAGTATTATAATTACTTACTCCTATACCTGGACTTATATATAAATCTCCAGTATTATATACCAAAAAAGGCATGTTATCATTAGTTACAGGTGAAATAGTATATTCAGTACCTCTAAACAACCAATTTTTCGTTGCAAAGTGAGATCCAGATAGTGGATTAGTTGTATCAATATTATTATAGTATCCACTTGCATATAAATAATCTGATGGATACATTAGTCCTATTGGTGCTTTAGTACTTGTGTCATATGCTCCTTTATTTCCACTTTTACAAGAATATCCTCCACGTTCACATAAATACATATTATGCTTGTCTATTTTATTGTCTGTATATCCATATAAGTACCAGGTTGCTTGATCTTCAATATATTGTCTGTAGTTTTCTTTTATTCCAAAAACTATTAACTTGTCACAACTTTCACTTTTAAATTCATTGTCATAATTATAATACGTCCAATTTGCACATGCTCCATAGGTATTCGATACTTTTGTTCTTTTATAAAAGTATTCATTTAACAGTAAGTATGAGCTTGACGGAGTAGAATGCTTGCTTCCTGTCCAGTCACTACCACTACCTGAATAAGTTCCATTTACATTATCTGTGTTATATGTTCCAAATGCTTCTGCCATAAATGTATCTGGATAAATTAATTTTATTAAATATTGTCCTTTAATACCATGAGTGTTTTCACCAAATATTCCTATTATTCGATACATATCATCATTAAATTTTATCCAGTTATCTGGGCTTGCTCCGACATATCGATATTCACCATTTTCATCCTCATATAATCCTTCGTCTCCAGAAGACCATCCTGTTCCTTTACTTTCTTCTATTAATTTTTCACTACTTGTTGATTCTCTCATCGTTATAGTACAAGATGTATCTTGGGTTATATTTGATACAGTTACTTTATTCTTACTATGGGAAGCAATAGCGCCGTTTTCACATAATACTGATGCTATTGTATATCCATCTGTTGGTGTTACATTAAAGATGGCATTTTCACCTGTTGTTACTGTTACTTCACTTTTATCTAGTGATCCTAAATTACTTTGAGTTATGCTTGCTGATACTTTATAAGTAGTATATGTATCGGTTATTAATGTTCGATATGTTGGTAGATTTAGACTCTCTGTATCACTACTTTCTACTCCTATATTTAAAGTTATATCAGTGTCTTTTTTATTATAAACTATTATTTTTATTTTTTTTACTCCGTTTTGATTTATTTGTCCTACTGTTTCATCTTGACTATCTTTATATTTTGCTATTATAATATCGCTATCTTTAGTAGTAGGACTTATCATTTCATACCATGCACCATAGTTTTGAGTGGTACTTTTATTATTATTTACGGTTAATTCTATTATTTTTTGTTCTCCTTTTGGTATAGTTAATCTTTGATATTCTAAAATTCTCGTATCTACTTCAATCGTAGGGGTTATAGTTACATTAGCAAGTGATACTTCATTTGTAAACATTGCATAGGTTGAATAGATTGATAATGCTGTTAATCCTACTAATGATATTATTAATAAATATGTCTTATTTACTCTTTTTAACATACTATACCTCTTTTCTATCTTATCTATATTTATTATACATATTTTTCTATTTTATTTCAAGTACTATATTTTTTTTAATTTTCTTTTGATAATATTTACTACTCTTTTATATAAGTTTCTTGTATCTTTATTTATAAGGTATAATATTATAAATGTTATAAATAAAAGGCAAATAAATAATAATCCTAAAGTTAATATACAGCCAAATAAACTATTAATACTATTTAAAATAATATTTTCAATTGGTAATAAAATAATGGTTAAAATAGTAAAAATAATAGTTAAAATTACATATGGCGTTAATATTTTAATATGATCTTTTTCTAATATTTTTTTAGATACTAATTTTGTTTTTAAGAAAATATTTGTTAGAAAAGCCATACATGTACCAAGTAAGATACCATTTATTTTAAATGGTTTAATTAAAATAAGTGATAAAATAATATTAATTGATGCACAGATAAAAATATGTTTTTTATTGTCTTTAAATAAGCCATTAGCATTAATTAATGCCACTAATGGGTAATATAAAATGTTAAAAAACATGGTTGAGGTAAATAATACTACGGTTAAATAACTAAGTAGATAATTATTATCATTTATCCATACGGTTATAAATCCTCGAATACCTAACATAAAAGTTAAACTCATACTAAAAGCGATAATTACAAATAACATTAAAAATTCTTTATATAAAGAATAAGCTTTATCATTTTCTTTTTTAGCAAAAACATTACCAAATGAATAAACAGCTGCGATTTCCATTCTTGAGGCTATTTCATTTAAAAATCTTAAAATAAAATTATATGAAGTATATATACTTACAATAACAGGTCCAATAAAAGATACTAATAAAAGAGCATCAACATTATTTAAAACAAGATATCCTACTTGAGTCCATGCTAAATCTTTAGTCATTTTTACCATTGAAGTATCTTTTTTAGCTATTTCATGTAACCATTTATATTTTTTTGATACTACAATTCTTAAAACTATTTCTTCGATTATTTTTATAATTAATATTACAATTGCTATAGCTTCTAAAGTAGAATATTTAACTGTTACAATAACTATTAAAATATCACATAATAATTTTAGACTATTAGTAACAATAGAATAAAGATATTTTTCTTGATTAGCTGATAATACGGACATATAAGTTTGTCCTTTTCCAAAATAAGAAATAAGATAAGAGGTAGATATTACGATAAAACAAATAAGTGCTGAATTACGATATCCATCTTCAAAACCATAAAATAGATATAAACTTATACTTACTAAAAAGATAATACCTAATATTATAAATCCTATTACTTTAAATATTTTTCTTGCTCCACCATAAATAGCATTAATATCTTCTTTATTTTTATCTGCTATTGGTTTATATAATTTATAGATAACAGCATCACTAAATCCTGCTTGAGCAAGAAAGACATATGCAATAATTTGATTAATAACTTGATAATAACCATTGCCTACATCTCCAACATAGGTTATTAAAACATTAACTTTTATAAGTCCGACGATTCCTATCAATAAATATGGTAAGATATCACATATCATATTCAATAATACTTTTTTACTTCTCAAAAATAACTCACCTTCTTTTAGTTAAATATATAACATTATATTTATTTTTTCAAGTCTTTCCTTTTTATTTTACATTTTATTTTTATACATGATTAAAGCTGAAAAACAATATATTTGTTCTTCTGAAAAAATACTAGTTGATACAGAAAATTTAATATCAATAATTTCGGGCTCATGTTCATTAATAAAATCATTTATATCTTTTTCTAAATCACTCTCATGAGATTCATCAAATATTTTTACTTTCATTTTATTATCACCAAAAAAAGTATATCTTATTAAATATACTTTTTATGTCGTTTTATAGTAGATTTTCTTTACTTCATCATTTTCATT
Organism: uncultured Bacilli bacterium; assembly: GCA_947629035.1. Taxonomy (GTDB): domain Bacteria; phylum Bacillota_I; class Bacilli_A; order RF39; family UBA660; genus CANRCE01. The sequence continues at coordinate 4,595 of CANRCE010000016.1, forward strand.
TTTATATTCTAATAAAACTCTAAGTTCTAAATTTAAATCTTCATAATTCTTATTTGTTTCAATATATCCTACTAAAGATATTCCTTTTACATTTTCATCACCAACAATTAAATCATAAGTATCGTCAAAGATACCAATTGATGGAAAGATATCTTCGGTAAAATAATCATGAATAACTATAGCTTTTATGTCATACATGTTTTCTTTAGGTTTGTCGATAATAGCTCGATAACTTATTTCTTCTTCACTTATTTTATCTATAGAGAAGGTAATATTACAAGGTAGTTGTTCGTAACTTGTAAATTCTTCTTCATCTTTTAATGTATTTTTATAGGTCAAATATTCATTTTTTTCTTCTTCTAGATTATTAGTGCATCCTACCAAGAACAAACTAAATAAGATAAATACTGCTTTTTTCACTAATTATCAATCTTTTCACTTATTCTAATTAAACGATTATATTTACTAGTTCTATCGGTTCTAGATAATGAACCTGTTTTTATTTGACCTAAATCTAATCCTACAGCAAAATCGGCAATATAGGTATCTTCCGTTTCTCCACTACGATGAGAAATAATTGTTTTATAACCATTTTCTTTAGCTAAATTAATAGTTTGTATTGTTTCAGTTACTGTTCCTATTTGATTTAATTTTATTAAAATAGCATTTGCTAATTTCATATCAATTCCTTTTTGTAATAATTTCTTATTGGTTACAAAAAGATCATCTCCTACTAGTTGAATATTTGGAAATTTAAGTGTTAATTTTTGCCAACCTAAATAATCATCTTCAGCTAGGGCATCTTCGATGGAAATAATTGGATATTCTTTTAATAAGTCTTCATATACTTCAATCATTTCATCTGTTGTAAGTATTTTATTTTCATAATGATATTTTCCAGCAGCATAAAATTCACTTGCTGCTACATCTAAACCTAAATTTATATCAACGCCTAGCTTATAGCCACTTTTTTCTATGGCTTTAACTATTAAGGATAGGGCTTCTTTGGTTGTATCTATCGCAGGAGCAAATCCTCCTTCATCGCCAACGCCTGTCACTAGTTTTTTTTCACTTAAAATTTCTTTTAAATTATGAAATACTTCTACTCCCATTTGTAAATTTTCTAAATAATTATCTTTATTAGGAATTATCATAAATTCTTGAATATCTAAATTATTTAGAGCATGAGCTCCTCCATTTAAAATATTCATCATACATTTAGGTAAACTACATTTTTTTATTTGATATTTATTTTTTATATATTCATATAATTCTTGATTACAAGAGATGGCACTTGCTTTTAATACTGCTAATGATACTGCTAAAATAGCATTAGCTCCTAAATTAGATTTATTATCTGTACCATCTAGTTCAATTAAAATATTATCAATTTCTTCTTGATTACTAGCTTCTTTTCCAATAATATTTTCTTTTATTATGCTATTTATATTAGAAACTGCTTTCAATACTCCTTTACCGTTATATCTATTTTTATCATTATCTCTTAATTCTAGTGCTTCCATTGATCCAGTTGAAGCACCAGAGGCTACAGAGGCACTTGCTTTTATACCATTTTCTAGTAATATTTCTGCTTCAACCGTAGGATTTCCACGTGAATCTAATATTTCTCTTGCAAAAACATTTTTAATTTTACTCAAATTATCACCCTCTCCTATCATAATAATGATATAACAATTTTAAAATATTTGCAAGAAATTTATCATCTAGTTAATTTTTTAAAGGAAAAAAGCCTCATAATTGAAGCTTTTATTTTTTCTTTTTAAATAAACTGATAATAGTACCTTCAGCTATTAAAATACTAAATAAACTAATTAATCCTCCAATTAAAGGAAGAGATTTAATTATATATAATATACTAATTCCTAATAGACCTTTTAGATAAGGACTTGGTTTTAATTTAATGAATTTATCCCAAAGATATTGCCCTATCATATAGCCTGTAATAATGGTAGAAGTTGTTATTATTAAAATATAAAAATTTAAGATGACTAAACCTAATGATAGACCAAAAGTTGTAAATATTAAAATCAAACTTACAAGAGGAAGAAGAATTAAAGCAAGTAGTCCATAACCTATTTTTTTAGCCATATCTTCTAATTTTATTTTTTTATATAAACTTGGAATGATAAATAAACTTACAGCAAATAAGACTAAAAGAGAAATTAGAGTTGTTACATGATTTAAAATTATATCCCAAATTGATTGTTTTTCTATCTTATCTTCGATCTTTTTGGTTTCATTTATAATAGCTTCATCATTTATAGATATATTAGCTTTATCATTATAAGTTAATATACCATTTATTTTAGTATTATTTTCAATTTTAATGTCTTGGCTTTGTATTTTTATATTTCTTGCTATGTTAGCATTTTTAATGACAACATTATTAGCATAAATAACAATATCTCTATTTATATTTCCCTCTAATACAAGTTCATTTGCAAAAATAACAATATCTCTTGTTATTATGCTATCTTCTTTTAAATTAACATTATTGCCTAATATTACTCCATCTTCAAAACTTCCTGATAGATCAATATTGTTACCTAGAATTAAAGCATAATTACTTTTAGTTTTATAGTTTATATTGTTACCTAAAATAATACCTACGCCATTAATTTCTTCAAATAAATCTACGTTATCTCCTAAAAAGATACCACTTCCATTAACCTTTTGAGATAATGTTAAATTATCTTCTATTTCATAAGTAAAACTATCACTATCAGCACTAACACTTATTGGTAATATTAATAAAGTTAATAAAGTAAGAAATAGTTTTTTCATTTTTAATCCTCCTCATTTTTTTTAGCAATTTTCAAATAAAAATCTTCCCACATTTCTAAAACATGTTCTTTAGAATAAAAATTAGCTAGGTCAGTAGAATATGAACTTATTTTTTTATATAATTTTTTATCTGTAGCTAGTTGTTGTAATAAACTTGCAAATTCCAAATTATTTTTAGCTTTTAAATACTTATCAAATAAAATATCTTCATATAAATCTAAATCGCGAAGTAAAAGAGGAAGATCTAAATTAATAGCTTCTAGAATAGTCATTGGAAATAATTCGTTATATGATGGAACAAATAACACATCACAAATATTATATAAATCATTCATTTTCTCTCTTGGAATAATACCTAAAAATTTAACATTGGCTGGAGGATTGTTCATTATTTTCTGTAATTCATCATAACCGTCTGTTATTTTACCAAAGGAAAAGCCTCCAGCCCAAATAAATGTTAAATCAGGACACTTTTTAGCGCATTCTATAAAGTCCTTTACGCCTTTTCTTGTTTGAACTTGTCCTACGGATAGAACAACAAAATCTGATTTATTAATATTATATTCTTCTCTTAATTTTATTCTTTTTTTATCTTCATATTTATAAAATTTTTCTTTGGATACATAGTTTGGAATATAATATATTTTATTGGGATCCATACCATAAGCTACTAAATCTTTAATAAAACTTGGATTTACGACTACTAAATAATCACAAGATTTATAAAATTTTATAACATATTTTTTAAAAATGTTAAAAGCAAATTTAGGTAATTTAATTGATCCATCTAAAGTATTAGGTAAAAAATGAACATAACTTACATTTACACCTTTTTTATTTCTTTTCATAGCAAAATAATTATGTGGTTCAATGGTGTGTGAGTGAATAATATCGGCTTTTGTTTTTTCATTTACTAAAATTTTTAACTTATCACTTGTCTTTACTAAATTTACTTGTTCAATATAAGCACTTCCTACTCCTTGTCCGGCAACAGTATCTGCTTTTGATAACATATTAACTATTACTTTTTTCATACTACTCCTTCTTTTTTGTTACTTTTGTTTCTTTTATTTCTTCTAATTTACCACTTATATCATTTCGAAAATATTTATAAGTTGTAATTAAGATAATGGCAATTGGTATAGATACAACAATTCCCCAAAAGCCCCATAAAATACCTCCAGCAAATACAGCAAAAATATTTACTAATGGATGTAATTTATTAGTTTTACCGTAAATTCTTGGTCCAATAATATAACCATCTATTTGAGGACAAACAATACATACAATTAGCGTTAAAATAAATAATCTTGTACTTATAACCGAAGATATTAATAAAGCTAAAATATTAACTATTAGGCCTCCAAAATAAGGTATTATTGTAGTAAATGATGCAAGTATACCTAAAATTAGATAATTAGGATGTCCTATTAAGAAAAATACTGTTGTATATTCTACTAGTTGCACTAAAATATTTTTACCTAAACCAATAAAATATTTAGATACTTCAATATCAAGTTTTTTTACATAATTATAATATTTCTTTTTAGGCTTTAAGACGTTCTTTATACCATTTCGTATTTTTTCCATATCAATTAGAAAATAAATGGCTGCAAAAATAATAATAACTAATGAGGTTACAACATTGATTGAAGCATTTACTAAATTAATTGCTCCATTAGAAATATAACTTCCTATATTTTTTATTATATCAGTTGAAATATCTGAAATTGAAGTTTGAAGAACTCCTAAATTTAATTCATATTTAGTGGCAATATCACTTAAGAAAGCTGAAATATTACTTAAAAATAATAAAGTTTGATCATAGAGCATTGGTACAATTAGAATAATAATGGTAGCAATAAAAGCTATTCCTAAAAAGCAAACAAGAAAAATAGCAAGAAAATTAGGTAAGCCTTTATTTTTTAATTTTACTACAATTGGATATAGCGCATAAGCTACAGCAAAAGCAACAAGAAAAGGAAAAATTATTTCAAATATTTTACCTACTGCTCCTAACCATAATCCTTTTATTAGATAAATTAAAACAACAATGGTAATAGCAATTAATATATTTAGCATCTTATAATTAATTTTATTCTTATACATTATTTATCAACTCCTTAACATACTATTCTTTGAACATCATTAACAAAATCTAAATTTAATAAATCTTGCATAAATTTTTCTAATTTAGTAGTGTTTTCTATTAGAATGCTCATACTATATACTTTATATTCACTTTTATTAATTGTATTTATACTATCAATAATTACATCATCACTTTTAGCTTTAGCTATGATATCAAAAAGATTATCAAAAGTTGTAGTATATACGACAATATCAGTAATAAATTTTTTATTAATATTAGGATTCCATTTAACATTTACTAATCTTTCATCAATATCAATAATATTTTTACAATTACTACGATGGACACTGATACCAGAACCACGGGTTATATATCCAATAATGTTATCGTTTGGTATTGGTTTGCAACAACCACTTAATGTAGCTTTTATTTCACTCATGTTTTCAACTAAAACTTCATTTTTGAATGGAGTTTCTTTCATTTTTGTTTCATTGATTTTATCTAAAATATTAACTTTTTCATAAGGTTTAGTTAAAGATTTTATAATACTTTGAATATTATATTTACCTGTAGCAAGACCAATATATAGTTCTTCAATATTTTTTATTTTTTCTTCTTCTAAAACTTCATCTAAATTTTTACTATTTAAAGTATCATTTATATTAAGATTATTTTTTCTTAATTCTTTTTCAAAGATATCCATACCTTTTTGTAAATTATCATCTTTTTCTAATTTACTATAATATGCTTTAATTTTACTTTTAGCTTGAGTTGTTATTGTAAAATTTAACCAGTCTTTACTTGGTTTAGAGTTTTTATTGGTATTTATTTTAATAACATCACCGTTTTTTAATTCATAATTTAAAGGTACAATATTGTCATTTACAATAGCTCCAATCATAGTATCTCCTACTTCGCTATGTACTTTATAAGCAAAATCAATAGGTGTTGCTCCATTTGGAAGTTCAATGACATCTCCTTTTGGAGTATAGACATAAATGACATCATTAGTTAATAATTCATTTTTTACGGAATCGACAAATTCTTGAGAGTTTGTCATTTCATCATTTAATTCGATAATACTTCGAAAAATTTGCAGTTTTTGTTCGGTTATATCTTTTTTAGCTTTACTTCCATCACTATTTTCTTTATAAGACCAATGAGAAGCAATACCAATTTCAGCTACTTCATTCATTTCATAAGTTCTAATTTGAATTTCAAAGAATTTACCATCTAAACCAAAAACTGTTGTATGAAGTGATTGATATAGATTAGTTTTAGGCATAGCAATGTAATCTTTAAAACGTTTGGGTACAGGTTTGTATTTCGAATGAATTAAACCTAAAGCTAAATAACATTCTTGTTCTGTATCTACTAAAACTCTTAAAGCTAGAATATCATAAATATCATCAAATCTTCGTCCTTTATTTAACTTGTTATAAATACTGTATATTGATTTACTTCGACCCTTTATTTCATGTTTTATATTATGCTCATTTAATAAATCTGATACTTCATTTAGCATTCTACTTACAGCTTCATCACGTTCATTTTTCTTTAAATTTAATTTTTCAACAATATCAAAATAAGCAGATGGATTTAAATAACGAAGAGATAAATCTTCTAATTCACTTTTAATTTTATTAATTCCAAGTCGATGAGCTATCGGAGTTAATATTTCTAGGGTTTCTTTAGCTTTTCTTTTTTGTTTTTCTTCTGATAAAACATATAATGTTCTCATATTATGAAGACGATCTGCTAATTTTATAATTAAGACTCTTACATCTTCAGATAAGCCCACTAAAATTTTTCGTTGATTAGCAGCAACAGCTTCATCATTTGTAGTAAAACTAAGTCTATTAATTTTAGTAACACCATCAACAAGTAAAGCTACATCTTTCCCAAAAAGTTGTTCTATTTCTTCTTTGCTACTATCAGAATCTTCAATAGTATCATGAAGTAGAGCTGCTGCTATACAGATACTATCAGCATTTATATCCGTTAATATTAAAGCTACATTCAAAGGATGGGTAATATAATCATCACCGGTTATTCTCTTTTGGCCAAAATGCTTCTCACTAGCGTATTGGTAAGCTCTTTTAATTAAGTCGATATCTTGTTTATTATCATTATATGTTCTAAATTTTTCGATGACATCTTCGATTGTTATATTTTCATGTTGCTCACGCATAATATCACGCCTTTCATCTTAATTTAATTATATAATAAAAGATATAAAATTTAAAGCTTTTTTAAAAAAATTCTAAATTATTTCTAATTTAGAATTTAACCTGTAAATACTTGAGTCCAATAATAACTACCATTGACAATAGCAAGACCAATACCAATTTTGTTAGCACTGCTATTTATCATGTTACTATAATGACCAGGGGAATTTTTCCAACCTAAAGATACTGAATCAGCAGAAGTATAACCATAAGCTATATTTTCAGCTGCCATACCATACATTGGTATATTAAGATCTGATAAAATAGTATAGCAATCACTACCATTTGGTCTTGTATGTGAAAAATTATTAGACCAGCCCATTTCAAGTGATCTTATTGTGGCTGCAATGCATAAATCTCGAACCATCTCTAAATTTCCTAGGCCTACTTCATTTCGATAAGAATTTACATTATTTAAAACAGCATTTAGAGTATCCCAATAAGTATTTACTAAATCAGTAGCTTCTTGTTTTAAATCATTACTAGTAGCATTAAAAGTATTATAATTGTATTCTACTCTACTTGTTTCATTAGTTTTTTTCTTGCTACCATCATTATAAACATCATAATAATAAGTAGTTATAGTTGTTATAGTTGTTCCATATTTATAAGTATTATTTCTTTTTTCTTCCGTAGTATGATCTACAACATATAAAGAATTAGAATTAGAAGTATTGTTTGTATTATCATTAACTGTATTATTAGAATTATTTTCTTTATTATTAGAATTATTTTCTTTATTTTCTTTATTTTCTTTATTATCCGAATTATCAGACTTTTCTTCTTTAGCTTTTATTTCTAAAGTCGTTTTTTCTATTACTTCACTATCAGAACTTTTAGCTTTGATAAAGATAGTGTAACTTCCTACTTTAGAGTAAGCAGCATATTCTTGATTAGTATATTCTAATTGACATTCTTGATTATCTATTTCACAACTTTCAATAAAATCTTCTAATTTATAAGTATCATTTTCTTGAATTTCTAATTTTTTTAATTTTAAATTTATTTTTTTAGAAGTATTATTTATCTTATTATCTGTTACTTTACTTGGATTTACTTTGTTATTTTTATCACTTTTATCATGATTTAAATAAATTAATCCTCCAATTAAAGTTAATAGAATTATAGATAAAATAACAATAAAAATAATTTTCTTTTTCTTTTTCATAATTTTTATAATCAATATTAAATTGATTAAACTCCTTTCTTAAATATTTTTTTAATTTTTATTTTCTAAAGCTTTGATAGCTTTTTCAATAATTATTTTTCCATATTGATAAGAGATCCCTCCTTGTTGATAAGCAACATAAGGATAACGAATTGGTCCATCACAAGATAATTCAATTGAACTTCCTTGCGTAAAACTACCTGATGCCATAATTATTTTATCATCATAGCCTGGCATATCTGATGGTATAGCTATGGATGATGAATCAATTTTAGAATTACTTTGAATTGCTTTTACATATTTTATTAATTTATTTTCATCTTTAAAAGTTATATTTAAGACAATATCAGCTTTTTTCTCATCATATTTAGGAGATACTTCATAGCCTTTTTTACTTAATAAATAAGAAGTTAAGACATTAACTTTTAAAGCATTAGCAACAATCATCGGAGCAAAATATATTCCTTGTAAAATATAGCGATTTTGATTTAGACTTGGTCCTACTTCTTTACCTTGTCCTGGAACATTCAATCTATTGGCGCAAAGTTCTATAAGTGAAGCTTTTCCTACGATATAACCACCATTGGTGGCAATTGCTCCTCCTAGGTTTTTAATTAATGATCCTGCGACTAATGAAGCTCCTACTTCAATAGGTTCTTTATCTGCTACAAATTCACAATAACAATTATCGACCATAATAATTACATCTTTATCTATTTTTCTTATGTACTTAATTACTTCTTCTAAAGCTTCTATAGTAATACTTTTCCTTGTCGAATAGCCTTTACTACGTTGAATAGTAATCATTTTTATTTTCTTTGTTTCTAATACTTTTTTTATTTTTTCATAATCAAATTTATCATCAATAAGATCTATTTGTTCATAAGAAATATTATAACTTTTTAGTGATGAGGGATTGTCGGTAATACCAATTACTTCATCTAGGGTATCATAGGGTTTTCCTGTTATGGAAAGAAGAATATCACCTGGTCTTAAAATTCCAAAAAAGCAAGTTGCAATGGCATGAGTTCCAGATATTAATTGACATCTAACTAAAGCATCTTCAGCTTTAAATATATCTTTATAAATATCTTCAATAGCATCTCTTCCTATATCATTATAGCCATAACCTGTAGTTAATCCTAAATGAGCTTCACTTATTTTATTATTTATAAAAGCCTCTATAACTTTCTTACTATTAATATATTCTACTTGTTCTATTTCTTGAAAAATTGGTTGTAATTCTTTTTCAATAGCTATCATTTCTTTATTCATTTTCTTCCTCCATCAACTCTTATTATACTACCATTTATATAGCTAGAATTATCACTTGTTAAAAATGATACAACATGAGCAATTTCTTTTGGACTACCAAATCTTTTAAGTAAAATTTTATCTAATTGTTCATTTTTAAAGTTTTCTTCTAAATCTTTATTTATTTTAGTATCAACCCAGCCTGGACAGATAACATTTACATTTATATAAGGGCTATAAGCTCTTGCTAAATTAAAAGTAAGATTGATAAGTCCTGCTTTGGAAGCATCATAATCAATACTTTCTTCATATCCTAAACCAAGACCATTATCTGAAGCAATATTAATAATTTTACCTTGTTTATATTCTTGCATATTAAGTGCAATAGATCTAGTTAATAAAAAAGTTCCTACAACATTTACATCAAAAGTTCTTAACATTTTTTCTTTTTCTTTACACGACATTAAGCAATCATACGTATATGCAGCATTATTAACTAAAATATCAATATGATGATATTTTTCAAGAACTTTATTTACTAAATTAGCTATTGATTCTTTATCTGTTAAATCTAATTTATAAATATCAATATCATATTTAGAATATTTTTTTTTAAAATCATCTAATATTTCTTTATGTTCATAATAAGTTAATATCAGTTTATTATCTTTTTTTAATAATTCTTTAGATATGGCTATACCTATATCTGATGATGCTCCCGTAATTATAATGTTTTTACCCACTACTTTAAACCTTCTTCCTTTTTAAACTATTATCATTTTATAATAATTAACTATAAATGTCAATAGATAAAAGTACAGATGTTTGATTGTTTTTAAAGCATTTAAATAAAATAAAATATCAAATTATCATCTTTAATTCATATAAATTAATAAGGTGATACTTATGAAAAGTAAGTTTATTAAGTCAACTATTATTTTAATTATTGGTGGCGCAATTACTAAAATATTAGGCATGGTTATTAAAATAGCTATGACTAGAGTAATTGGTAGTGATGGTATTAGCTTATATATGTTAATTATGCCTACTTTTAATTTGTTTATTACTTTATGTACGATGGGAATGCCAATTGCTATTTCTAAATTAGTAAGTGAAAATAAAAGAAGAAGTAAAAAAATAATTTTATCAACGGTTCCTATAATTATTATTTTTAATCTTATTTTAATAGCTATCATTTTTTTAATAGCTAAAACTTTAGCTAATGATTTATTACAAAATCCAAATACTTATCTACCTATTATTGCTACTAGTTTAACTCTTCCCTTTATCAGTATATCTAGTCTTTTAAAAGGATATTTTTTTGGTAAAGAAAAAATGTTTCCTCATACTTTATCAAATATTGTAGAACAAATTACAAGATTAATTTTAACTATTATTATCACACCTTATCTTTTATCTTTTTCACTAAAAATTGCTATTACTGGTATTATACTTATTAATATTGCCTCCGAGTTTGTATCTATTTTAGTTTTAATTTCTTTTATACCTAAAAATACTAAAATAGAAAAAGAAGATTTTAAATATGATAAAGATATTATGAAAGATATGTTAAATATTTCTATTCCGACGACTGGAACTAGATTAATTGGATCGTTAGTTTATTTCCTAGAACCTATCATTTTAACTTTTACATTAACTAAAATTGGATATACTAATTCTTATATAACTTTAGAATATGGTATTTTAAATGGTTATGTTTATCCTCTTTTATTAATTCCCTCTTTTTTTACATTAGCTATTTCTAATGCTCTTCTTCCTGTTGTTTCAAATTCTTATGCCAGAGGAAAATATGATTATACTAAAAAGAAAATAAAACAAAGTATCTTTTTTTCCTTATTAATTGGTATTCCTGTAACTTTAATTTTTATCTTTATACCTAATGTTCCTTTACAAATTATTTATAATACCACTTTAGGTAGTAATTATCTACCTATTATTGCTCCCTTTTTTCTTCTTCATTATATTCAAGCTCCCCTTACTTCAGCAATGCAAGCGATGAATAAAGCAAAAGATGCCATGATAGGCACCTTAATTGGTTCTTTTTTAAAACTTGTTCTTATCTTTGGTATAAGTCTTTTTAAAGTCGGACTTTTAGGTTATGTTATAGCTTCAATTGTAAATATTGCTTTTACTACTGTTCATCATCTTTATTATGTTAGAAAAAGCTTAAATAACTTCTAAAATAAGGGGTTTTTCTTTTTGTCTTTCTTTTTGAATTTTAAAAACATTAAAATCAATTTTACTAATATCACTTAAATTAGTATGAATTGTCATAATTTCATCACCAACATTGACATGATCATTATTTTTCTTATTTAAAATAAGCCCTGCACTATAATCAATTTTATCATTTAAACTTGTCCTACCACTACCTAATTGTTTACAAGCAATAGCTACTTTTACGACATCTATATCACTTATGAATCCACTTTGTCTTGCTTTTAGATGATAAATATATTTAGATTTTGGTAAAGCATTTAAATTTCCATGTTGATATTTAACTAATTCTAAAAATTTATGATAAGCATTTTTATTATTAAAGTTGGCTAAAACTAAATCACTTGCCTCTTTTTTAGAAATATTTAAACCTAACATAACCATATAAGTTGCAATTTCTAAAGATAATATTGTAAGATCATTTACTTTGTTGTTAGCTAAAATATCTATAGCTTCCATAACTTCAAGAGAGTTTCCTACATTATTTCCTAATGGACTATCCATATTAGTAAGAAGACAAATAACTCTAATATCATAATAAATTCCTATTTTTTTCATTAAATATGCTAATTCTCTTGCTGATTTTAAATCTTTCATAAAAGCACCTTTTCCTACTTTTATATCTAAAACTAAATTTTTAGCTCCACTTGCTATTTTCTTACTCATAATAGATGAAGCAATCAAAGGAATAGACTCTACGGTTGCCGATAAATCTCTTAAGGCATATATTTTTTTATCAGCTTTGGCGATATCATCAGTTTGGCTCATAATAGCGACATTAATATCTTTAACTTGGGCTACAAAATCTTCATAGTCTAAATCTACTTTAAAACCTGGGATTGATTCTAATTTATCAATAGTTCCTCCGGTAAGTCCTAATGCTCTTCCACTTAATTTGGCAACTTTTACACCACAACAAGCTACCAATGGCGCTACAATCAATGTTGTTTTATCACCAACTCCTCCACTGGAATGTTTATCGACAACATTTCCTATCGAACTAATATCTAGACAAATACCACTATTTACCATCGCTTTAGTAAGATTTATTGTTTCTTCTTCATTCATACCCTTTATAACAATAGCCATAAGTAAAGATGACATCTGATAATCTTCGATTGATGAAGACATGTAGGCCTCAATGACATAGTCTATTTCTTCTTTAGTTAAACTTTCTTTATTTTTTTTCTTTACAATAATATCAATAATATTCATATTTTCTCCCTCTTTTTATTTAATTACTTTCACTATATTTTGATTGATATAAATCATTTAATGTTTTTGAAGTATCTTCTTCTTCTAAACTATCAATTTTAGGTAAATCATCTTTGGTAGCTAAACCAAAATAATCTAAAAATTCATCAGTTGTTTTATATAAAATAGGTCTTCCTGCACTATCATCTCTTCCACATTCTTTAATTAATCCTTTAGCTAAAATTCTTCTTATTACATAACTAGAATCTACTCCTCTTATTTCATCAATTTGGTTTCTTGTTATAGGTTCATTATAAGCAATAATAGCAAGAGTTTCTAAAGCTTGGGAAGATAAAAGATGAGTTTTAGGATTTTCAATTAATTTCTGATAATAATTACGATGTTCACTTTTTGTAGTAAGTTTAAAAGTATTACCTAAATAATTAATTCTAAGTCCTCGATTTTCTTGTTCATAATAATTTTTTAAATTCAAGACAAGATTTTTAGCTTCATCCTCATCAATTTCAAAAATATCCATAACTTGTTGTAGAGTAAGACCAATATCACCTTGAATATATAATAATCCTTCCAGTACTGCTTGCATTATTTCACCTTCAATTCTAACAATATTTTATCAAAATTCTTATCTTGTTTTAAATTTATAGTATCTTCTTTTACCATTTCTAAAATACTTATAAAAGTTACAATAACATAAGGCTTATTTACGGTATCAAATAATTCACTAAACTCTATTCTTTTTTTAGCAAGTAATATTTCTTTTATATTAGCCTTTCTTTTTTTTACGGAATATTCTTTATTAGTAATTTTAGTTAAAAGTGGTTTTTCTTGCTCTTTTCTATCTAAAAAAGAACGAAAAGCTTGTAATAAATCATCAATAGTTACATCATCATTATTTTTTATGGTATCGACATAATTGGTTTGTATTTCGGGAGGTTTAATATAGATATCTTTTCTTTTTAATTCTAACTCTTTTAAAGTTGGAGTAAGTTCTTTATATTTTTTATATTCAAGTAATTTATTTATTAATTTTTCTCTACTTACTTCTTCATCATCTTCTTCAATATTATCTTTTTTATCTTGAGGTAATAATGATTTAGATTTTATTTCCATAAGTTCACTTGCCATAACTAAATAAGAAGATGCAACATTAATATTTAACTCTTCCATTTTATTAATATAATCTAAATATTGATTAGTAATTTCTAAAATACTAATATCATAAATATCAATATTAGATTGCTTTATAAGATGAAGTAATAAGTCAAGTGGACCTTCAAATTCCTCTATTTTGACATTATAATCCATAAAAAACACTCCTCATAAAAACATAAAAGAATAAAGAAAACATTACTTTAATAATAGTTTTAATGCTTCCTTTATTTGATTTTCTAGTGATAGTTCTAATTTAATATTAGGAATAATTTTTTTAATATCACCAGTTTTATATCCTAAACTTAAAAGTACTTCTTTTAATTCATTATTTTCTATCTCAATATTATTATCTTTCTTTACTAGTTTTCCTTTTAAATCTAAAATAATTTGCCTTGCAACTTTATCTCCTATTTTAGGAAATTTTTTTAAATATAATATATTTTCTCTTTCAATGGCATCTTCAATTCCTGAAATAGAACCAGTAGCTAACATAGGAAGAGCCATTTTAGGACCTAAACCTTTAACTGAAATGAGTTTTAAAAATAAATCTTTTTCTTCTTTACTTTGAAAGCCATATAAGCAAAATTCATCTTCCCTTACATGATTATAAGTATAAATCATATAATCATTATCAAGTTTATAACTATAGGGATTGGCTACATTAATAATATAACCAATATCATTATTTTCTAAAATAATATAACTTGGATCTATTTCAACTACTTTTCCTTTAATAAAACCAAACATTATTTTAAAGCTCCTATATCACGATTATTTATTTTCTTTAAGATATCTGTATCTAATGTTTTAACCATTTTTTGATTTTGCAATATTTCATCGATTGTTTCTTTAATCATTATATTAAGAAGTTCTTTGTAATCAATATTTCTTTCATCAAATAAATAATAACATAAAAAATTAGGAATACTATTTACTTCATCAACATATAATTTCTTTTTCTTATTATCATAAATAAAATCAATACGAACACAACTTTTACATCCTAGTAAATCATAAATACTTGTAGCATATTCTTCAATTTCTGTTTTTAAATTTTTACTTATTTGGGCAGGATAAGTTCTTTCAAAAGTACCATCATTGCCTATTTTCAAACATTTATCTTGATAATTCATAATACCTTCTTTTTTTATTTCTTCAATCGTAGATATAATTAAACGATCTTTACTATGAATTACAGCAACATTAAATTCACTTGTCTTATCAATATATTTTTCAACGATAATTTTATCATCATGATTTAATACTCTTTCTATGGCATATTCTAATTCTTCAACTTCACTTACAATTTCAATACCAATACTACTACCTAAATGAGCAGGTTTAATAATTACAGGAAAATTCATTTTTGATATTTTTTTAAGATATTCTTCCTTTTCTTCACGATAATTTCTTGCATTAAAACAAATATAATCTGCAACAGAAAAATTATTATTTTCTAAAATTTCTCTTGTATATACTTTATCTTGAGTAATCGCTGAAGAATATATATCATTTCCAACATAAGGTATACCTAACATTTTTAAATAGCCTTGAACTGTACCATCTTCACCATTTTTACCATGCATAATAGGAAAAGCTAGATGTATCTCATTATATTCATGTTTGAATAAACCTGTTGTTTGTAAGATAAATCTTCCCTTACTATTTACTAAATTTACCCTTTTTGCATAACGTTCGATTAATCTAAAATCTTTAAAACTATCAATATGATTTAACATACCTCCAGCATACATTACATAGTCTTTAGTAATATAAATTGGTACGACTTCATATCTTTCTTTATCAATATTAGACATAACTTGTAGAGCAGTTAAAATTGAAAGTTCATGTTCTAAACTAGGTCCTCCAAAAATTACACCAATTTTTAACTTCATTTATTTCATCCTTCCTTATAAATATCTTATACAACAATTATATCATTAAATAAAAAAAAAGCTAGGTATTATTACAAACTAAAAAGATAATTATTTATAAAAAAAGAATAAATATAAAATATCTATTCTAAATATTAATTCATACTAATAATATATGGATCATTATATGCACCTGTACCACCAGTTACATATACGTCAGGTTTTAGATAAAAGACAGGGCGAATAGAATGCGAATAATAGCACCATTCATCATCGATACTTTTAATATTTCCCGGTTTAGCAATCACATAACACGTATTACTATTCGACGAAATACTATATTCATTCGAATAGAATAACCAGTTGTTAATCTCATATAAGAAACTTGATAATTGTGTTTCATCTACGTTCGTGAAGTATCCACTTGCATATAGATTATCTGATGGATACATAAGACCTATTGGGGCTAAAGTCTTTTTAATATTATTTGGGTTACAATTCCAAAGTTGTTGTTCTAATCCTGTTCTTTCACATTGATACATTGTTTGTTTAGTCAATTTTGTATAATTACCTGTACTTATTCCACCTGTAAACCATGTTGCTTGGTCCTCAATGTAACCTCTGTAGTCTTCTTTTATTCCATAGTTTTTTATTTTAGTGCAATTTCCAGTTTTATAATCGTTTCCCCGATAGTAGTATGTCCAGTCTTCACAGGCTCCATATTCATTAGATGTATCTGTTGCATTATAGAAGAATTCATTTAAAAGTAAGTATAAATTTGTAGGACTACTATGTTGACTTCCTGTCCAGTCACCAGCACTAGTATATCCTGAATATGTTCCATTTGTTTTGTCCGTATTGTATATTCCCCGGGAATAATTTCCTAATGATTTGGCTCTTATCAGTTTTACTCTATATCCTTCTAAACCATGAGTATTTTCGCCAAATATTCCTATTATTCGATAGTCATCATCATTAAATCTTACCCAATTATCTGGATTTGCTCCTATATATCGATATTCGTCGTTTTCATCTTTGTATAGTCCTTCGTCTCCAGCACTCCATCCAACTGAATCAGTAGGAGCTAAACTCTTTATTTTATCTACTAATGATTCTAATGATGGCTGAGGTTCTGTCACAGGTCCAACACTTACTGAATAAGTACTTCCTACATATACTGATATTATTCCTATTATCATTGTTAATATTATAATAGATAATATTATTATTTTTTTATTCATATTCTAATACCTCTTTTCTATATTCAGTATTTATATTATTTAATATAACCTACATACTTATTTCATATGGATCATTATATGTACCAGTTCCTTTTGTTATTTTAACATCGGATTTTAGATAGAAAGTAGGCCTAACTATCCTGGCATAATAACTAGAATTGCTTGATATACCTCTATCGTAAATGTAATAAACACTACCATTATTGTAATAGATTTTAATACCTTTTGGACTTAAAATATATTCACTCCCTTCATATAGCCAGTTTCTAGCTGCAAATAAGTAACGATCATCTTTTACTAAATCTGCGTTACTATAGTATCCATTCGCATATAAATAGTCTGATGGATACATTAATCCTATTGAAGTCTTTGTACTTGCTTCATAAGGAAACGAACATTCTTCATTTTTTCCTCTTTCACATTTGTACATGTCTTCTTTAGTCATATCATCACGCTCTGGTCCATATAAATACCATGTTGCATTCTTTTCAACGTAGTCTCTATATTCATTTTTTATTCCATATTTTTTTATTGTGTCACATTGTCCCGTTTTATAATCATTCTTATTATAGTAATATGTCCAATTTTCACATGAACCATATTTTTCTGATGTATCAGTTGCATTATAAAAATATTCATTTAAAATTAGGTATGAGGTTGAAGGACTACTATGTTGACTTCCTGTCCAGTCATTACTATAGTTTGAGTAAATTCCACTTTTTTCATCTGTATTATACGCACCATATGGTACCGTCATAAATGTATCTGGATAAATTAATTTTATTAATTTTTGATCCTCTATTCCATGAGTGCTTTCATCAAATATTCCTATTATTCGATACATATCATCATTAAATTTTATCCAATTATTTGGTTCTGCTCCAACATAACGACAATTTCCAAATTCATCTTCATATAATCCCTCTGCTCCAGCATCCCATCCTCCAGTTTGACATTTATCTAATAATACGTCTGCTCCTGTTGGCTTTTTAAATGTTACTGTACATGTTACATTTTCTGTTACATTTGATACTGTTGCTATTTTTGTATCCTCATCGTAAGTACATCCTTCGGCACTTACATATTTATAACTATCATTTGGTGTTATAGTAAAGGTAGCACTTTTTCCATATTCTATTTGTTGTGAAGATGGTTCTTTTATTGTTGCACTTTCTTCTGGTAATACTTTAGCTGTTACTTGATATGTTTTCTTTTTCATTGTTATGGTACAAGTCATAGCATTTACTACATTTGATACGGTTACGGTATTATCAATAACTGTTGCTGTTTTATTGTTATCACATGATACTTTATCTATTTCATATCCATCAGTTGGTATTACATTAAATATTGCTGTTTCATTTTGTTTAATTACTTGCTCTTTTGTATTTAATGTTCCTGCATTACCTGGTGTTATCTTGGCTTTTACTACGGTATAAGTATTTTCTATTAAATGTCTATTATCTCCTAAATTTAAGTTTTGATCGACATTACTTCCTATTCCTATATTTAAAGTTATATCTTCTTCTTTTTTATTATAGATAATTACTTTTATTTTCTTCGTAATATTTTGTCCTATTGTTCCTGATGTTTCATCTTGACTTTCACTATATTTAGCTATGATGATATCTTCACTTTTTATACTTGGATTTATCATCTCATACCATGCTTCATAATATAATTCACTATCATAATCATTTGCTACATTTAATTCTATTATTTTATATTCATTTTTCGGTATTGTTAATTGTTCATATTCTAATAATTTAGCATCTAATGTTACATTTGGTGTTATACTTACATCTGCTAAATCAACATTTGCTGTAAACATAGCATATGTTGAATATAATGCTACTACTAATAGTCCTACTACGGCTACTGCTAGGATATATGTTCTTCTTATATTTTTTAACATAGGCTATCACCTACATTAAAAAAACTATAACGAAAA
>CANRCE010000017.1 GCA_947629035.1 uncultured Bacilli bacterium
TATTTAATTTCTTTATATTTTTAATTTTTTTACTTTTATAATAATCTAATCCTCTCCAACATGACGAACCACTGGCATTTGTAATTATACTCATCTATAATCATTCCTCCTTTATTTTTATAATTATAACTTTTTATTTTCTTCTAATTGAACTAATTTCATTTTGAAATAAGTTGAAAGTTTATCAAGTTCACCATTCGAATATATATTAATTAAATGTTTTGCAATTGCTGGTCTTTGAACATCAAAAACTTTAGCCATTGCTTTTTGAGTTATCCAAATAGTTTCGTTTTCATATCTTATTTGAATGCCTTTATCTTTTTCCTTAACTTTAAATGTAATAAATTCTTAAGCACTACTTCTAATCATTAAATTTTTTGCCATTTTTTCATATGTTCTTAAATGTCGTAATCACCTTTCCACTTCTTAGCAAAAAAACGCGTATTTTTAACTATTTCTGCTATTATATATCAATTTTTAGTTATTTTCATTCAAAATATGGAAGATGCATTTTTGAATTTTTCTTTATTTTATAAGAATTTAGAAGTATTCTTAAATAAATCGTAATCAATCAGTTGATATTTAATTTACTTTTATTCATTTTCATTACTTCCATAAACTATTTAACTTTTTCAAGTTTTCTTGTCTTTTGTTTTTTAATCTTTTCTTTTTCAAGGTGATATTACTTTCTTTTTTATTTCTTTTTCTATTATCCAATTAATATCCTCTACTGACTTATCCATATTAAATATACCATTGCCAACTGGATAATAAACAGGATAAACTTTATATATATTTTTATTAATTTTAATTTTATGACATGTCTTTCTATTTAAAGATACTGAAATCTTTTTATTAAAATAATTGAACTAACTTGATTTCCAAAAGTAATAATGACTTTTGGTTTTATTATATCTATTTCTTTAAATAGTAAATTAAGATATTTTTTTAATACATCATCTGGTAAAGCTCTTGCATCTATTTGTGTACATTTCCCTAAATTAGTAATAAATATTTTATTATTTGATATTTCTTCATAAACCTCATCACAAAATTCATAATCCCATTCTTTGGGCTTTTTTAGTTGAATTTTATTAAATATCTCTTCACTTAATAAATCAACTTGATAAAATAACTTCCATATATTTTTAGTTCCAAGCCATGGTGACTTTCTACCTTTCCAGGATTTATCACTAGCAATATTTTTACCAGTAGGGTTCATAAAAACAAAACAAATATCAGGATGCTCTTCACAGCCACCATTATATATAGAATCTAATTGTTTAGCTCCGTATTTAATTTGCATTTTATCATATTCTTTTTTTAAATCTGCAATTTTCAAGAACATTCACTTTCCTTTTTTATTAAAAACTTTTCTTTTTCATATATATTATAACAAATTATTTTTCTTTTTTATATATAAACCTTTTTAATTAAATTAAAAAAATACAAATTAATAAAATTGTATTTTTTAAAATTTATTATATTAGTTTATTAATTAATTTTGCCAATTAATTTGTTGTCCTGTTATTAGATTATAATTTATTAATTCTGCAGCTTCTAAATCTTCTTTATACATATCAATTCCTGTAATTTGACTATTTTCATAAGTAGTATAATAATAAATACCTTTATCCATATTACAACAAGAACTATATATAGTTATTTCATATTGGTCTTCTTTCATATGTACACAACCTCTTTGTTGTTCAACTGAAGCTAAAATATGAAAAAATTGACTAATGCTCTCAGATTCAGAATCACCAGAGATGGAATTCATTTTGGTAAATGTAGCTTTAACAAATCTTGAAGCTGATGATAAATCACCTGGTAGTCCTAAAGCTCCCATACCTCGACTATAAATATCAAAGTCTAATTTATGAGAAAAATTATTTATTGGTTGTTCAACTGAAAGATACATATAGTTATTTAAATTAAACATATGAATATCAAAAGTTGGATTGTTAGTAAGAACACCAACAGGATTATCGTATATTTTTAGTCCATCAGATACACATTCAACTGTAATTGAATTTTCTTTATCGGAAATAATCCAATGTAGTGGCGAAGCAGGTAATTGATCACTAAAGTTAATTTTGCTAATATTTATTTTACTTAATAATTTTTTTACTTCATCAAGATTAGCACATTGAGATAAAATCCAAGGAATAAATTCAAATGGTGCGATATTATCTTTATCTATTAAAACTTCTTTATAATCAGCATTTTTTGGAAAATTTAATCCTGCCATACCTAATCCTTTTTCATTTATTGCATCATAATATAAGGGATAATTATCTAATACATATGCCATTCCAATAATAGCATAATGCTTATTAATATTTTTGACATTTCTAAATTTAAAATCATAGTTTCTTGGAGTTATTGTAACTGTTTCATGATATGAATATTCCAAATCTAAATTTCTTCCAAAATAATGATCTTTTGTTTTATAAGTTATTGCTGTACACATAATTATAACCTTCCTTTCATTTTTAAATAAATTAATAATTTTTAATAATTAGTTTTATTTTATACTTGTTATTTTATCTAAAGGCCATATTCGAAAAATAGCTTTACCTACTATTTGACTTTTATTGATTAAACCTATTGATCTACTGTCTTTAGAAACGGTTCGATTATCTCCTAAAACAAGATAGTTATCTTGAGGAATTACATTACAATTACAAATGTCTTCTAGAGTAAAATCATTTGTAATTTTATGTTCATAATTTTCGATAACTAATTCATGGTTTATATATAAGTTATTATCAATGTATTCTACGTAATCTCCAGGAAGTCCGATTACTCTTTTAATTATGAGATCATTAGTATTTATGACAATAATATCAAATCTTTTAATATCTGAAAGACGATATGATATTTTACTTAAAAGTAAAACTTCATTTTCATAAAGATTAGGTTCCATCGAAGATCCATCTACTACTACGGGAGTAATGATAAAGCTTCTAATTAGCATTACGATTAAAATAATTATAATATATGGTAATAATTCTTTTACTATTTTCATACTAAATTCCTTTCTAAAATAAAAAAATTTAACACAAATTTTTAATTTTCTTACTTATTACATTTTATAATATAATAAAATAAAAGTCAATATTTTAGACATACTTTAAAATTGAAAAATTAGTTATACTTTAAAATTGAAATAAATTATTTATAAATAAAAAAACTATTCACAATCTTTAGCGAATAGTTTAAGTTATGAGTTATTATCTTTCTTCTTTAATCTTATATTGACTCTTTCTTGAACGTAAGAAATATAATTTTGCACGTCTAACTTTACCTTTTTTAACTACAGTAATTGATGCTATATTAGGACTGTTAATTGGGAAAGTTCTTTCAACTCCAACACCATATTTAGTACTTCTAACAGTAAAAGTTTCAGATACACCATGACCTTTTCTAGCAATTACTATACCTTCAAAATTTTGAATTCTTTCCTTTTTCTTTTCGATGATTTTACATCCTACAATAACAGTATAACCTACTTTGAATTCAGGTAAATCATCTCTAATTTGACTTTGAGTAATTTTCTCAAGCTTATTCACGATTCTTCTCCATCCTTTCTTAGCACAATCATAATGGTAATCAGCGGATTGCTTTTTTTCATAACATTTATAATTCTAACACATATTTTAAGAAAATACAATAATTTTCTTAACTTTTATTATAAATTATTTTATGTAATATTCTACGAATAAATAACTTATTTTATTTTAATAATTCACGACGAGATAAGTTAAGTTTACCTTTTTTATCATAGCCTGTTGCTATGGCTAATATTTCATCACCGACTTTGACAATATCACTTGTTTTTTCAACACGTTTATTATCAAGTTTTGATATATGTATTAGTCCTTCACAGCCTGGCCATAATTCAACAAAACAACCAAAATCTTCAATTTTAACGACTTTACAACTATAAACTTTACCGATTTCTACTTCGCGAGCAATGTCTTTAATTCTTTTTACTGTTTCATTTATGACTTCACAATCGGTATGATAAACAACTACTCTACCATCATCTTCAATATCAACTTTGACGGCATTAATATCGTTTACGGTATTGACATGACTACATTCTAGGATAATCTTGGTAATCATTTCTCCACCACGACCTATGACATCTTTAATTTTATCTGGATTAATCATAAAGCATTCCATCTTAGGTGCGTATTTTGATACTTCTTTACGTGGTTCTTTAATTGTATTTTCAATAACATCAAGAATTTCTAATCTTGCTTTTTTAGCTTGCGCTAAAGCTTCTTGTAATATTTTTCTATTAACTCCATCAATTTTGATATCCATCTGTAAAGCTGTGATACCTTCTTTTGTACCTGCAACTTTAAAGTCCATATCACCTAAATGATCTTCCATTCCTTGAATATCTGTTAGGATTGTATAGTCTTCTCCACTAGTAATAAGTCCCATAGCAATACCAGCAACGGGTCTTTTAATAGGAACTCCTGCTGCCATTAAAGCCATTGTACCAGCACAGATAGTGGCTTGACTTGATGAACCGTTACTTTCTAGTATTTCTGATACAACTCTAATGGTATATGGAAATTCTTCTTCACTTGGAATGACATATGATAATGCTCTTTCACCTAAAGCACCATGACCAATTTCTCTTCTTCCAGGAGCACCGTATCTTCCTGTTTCACCAACTGAAAATGCTGGGAAATTATAGTGAAGCATAAATCTTTTAGCGTCTTCAATTCCAAGGCCATCTAGAATTTGATGTTCTCCTAAAGCTCCTAAAGTGACAGTTGCAAGTGATTGGGTTTCTCCTCTTGTAAATAAAGCTGACCCATGTGTTCTTGGAAGTAAATCAATAGAAGTAGATAGTGTTCTTATCTCATCCATAGCTCTTCCATCAGCTCTTGTTTTTTCTTTTACGACAATATTTCTAAATAATTCATATTCAATACTATGAAAAATCAAAGAAACTTTTGTAAGTAATTCTTTTAACTCTTCAGGTTTTAAAGATGATTCATTTTCTTGTTCATATTTTTTTACTATTTCTTCTTGTAAACTATCAATAGTAGCATATTTTTCTAGTTTATCTTTAATACGAAGGGCACTGTCAAGTCTTTGTCTAATATAACTATCTACTTCTTGTCTTAATTCATCAGTAATCTCTAATTTTTCATATTCCATTGTTTCTTTTCCAATTGAAGCAATAATTTCTTCTTCAAAAGCAATCAATTTTTTAATAGCTTCGTGTCCAAAAAGTAAAGCTTCAAGCATATCATCTTCACTTACTTCCCGTGCTCCAGCTTCAACCATATTAATTGCTTCTTTAGTACCTGCGACGGTAAGATCAATATCTGATTGTTCTGCTTGTTCAATGGTTGGATTTATGATAAATTTACCATCTACTCTTCCTACTTTAACAGCTGCAACGGGTCCATTAAATGGTATTTTACTAATTGATACACAAAGTGATGATCCAAATAAGGCTGTAAGTTCTGGACTGTTATCTTGGTCTACTGATAAAACAGTGTTAACAATTTGAACTTCATTTTTAAAATCTTCTGGAAATAATGGTCTAAGTGGTCGATCAATCATTCTGGCAGCAAGTGTTGCTTGATCGGTTGGTCTTCCCTCTCTTTTAATAAAACCTCCTGGTATTTTTCCTACAGAATATAATTTTTCTTGATATAAAACCATAAGAGGAAAGAAATCAGATAATAAATTAGCAGTCTTACTTACAACGACAGTACTTAAAATAACTGTATCTCCATATCTTACTAAAACAGCACCATCTGCTTGTTTTGCAAGTTCACCATTTTCTACGACAATCTTTCTTCCATAAAAATCTAATTCAAATACTCGTTTCATATATACCTCCATCAATGTTACTTATGCTTTTTAATTTTTTAATTTTTGTTAAAGAATAAATCTTTCTTTAAATCCTATAAATTTCTTTTACTATTTTGAAAAAATAAAGACACCAAAAAAAGGTGCCTACTTTTAAATATTATTTTCTAAGTCCAAGTTTTTCTACTACTTGACGATATCTTTTGACATCATTTTCAATTAAATAGTTAAGTAAACTTCTTCTTTTACCAACTTTAATTAAAAGACCTCTTTTTGAATGTTTATCTTGCTTATGAACTTTTAAGTGTTCTGTTAAAGCATTAATTTCATGTGTTAAAATTGCAATTTGAACTTCAGGAGATCCTGTATCTTTTTCATCTCTTGCAAATTCTTTAATAATTTTAGTTTTTACATCTTTTGATAAAGCCATCCTATTTCCTCCTTAAATTATTTTAGACCTTAAACCTAATATTACGTAAGAGGTACGCAAAATCAAGAATAAGGAACATACTAATAATACAATATTTTTTAAAATAATGCAAGTTATTTTTAACTTTTTAGTATTTTTTATTATAATTGCAATTATTTTAATTAAAATATTTCTTAATAACTTTTAAAAAAGTTTCAAATGTCTTATTACTTCTTTTACATCATTTTATTCATTTGTTTCATCATTTGATTAACTTGTTTTTGTGATGGTGTTCTTCCCATCTGAGACATCATTGTCTTAATCATTTGTTCATTAATTGGAGGATTTTCTTTTAAGTATTTTTTGGTATACTTACGTGCAATTAGAAATCCTAATACTGCTCCAATTAATAAGCCAATTACTAAATATAAAATATCAATTAAACCATTCCACATAATTTATCACCTTTCGTTTATTATTTTATCGCATTTTTGG
The DNA here is from genome assembly GCA_947629035.1 of uncultured Bacilli bacterium. Taxonomy (GTDB): domain Bacteria; phylum Bacillota_I; class Bacilli_A; order RF39; family UBA660; genus CANRCE01. The sequence goes on from CANRCE010000017.1 coordinate 6,755, forward strand.
AAAAATGTCTATCATTTTCTAATATTTTACTTAACCAAAAATAATCTTTATTAACAAAATCACATACAAATAAATCTTCATAATACAAATTTAAAATTTTAAAGACAGAAGAAAAATTAATATTAGAACGTATTTTTAAATTAGCATTATTAATGACTAATTTAGTGTATTCATAATTATTAGCTATAATATGTATATTACTATTTTTATGATAATATGTATTATGTTTTAAATTATAATAAAGATATTCATTTAATATAGTTTTATTAAAGGTTTTAGCTATTTGCTCAAATACGTGATATGTTAAAACCATATCATATTCATTAGTATGGTATAATTCCTCTAAAATTTTATACATTTTATAAGGACTATTTTTATACATGTTAGAAAATTGTTTATTAATATTAAAAATATAATATGTTCTCAAAATATCTTCACCCATAGCTTAATTTAACATATTAATAGTAATTTTATTGTCGAATTATAGCTTGTTTTTAATTTTTATAATAATACTAGCTAAATCTAATTCATTAAATTCTAAAATATCGTTTTCGGTTGCACTTTTACCAAAATTAGAAATACCAATAATATCATCTTCATCATTGACAAGGCGATACCAATTAGCATCATTACTAAATTCAATTACCATTTTACGATATCTTTTTGGTAAAATTTGATTAATATAGTCTTTGTCTTGCTTTAAAAATAAATTTAAATTAGGCATGGAAACAACTCTTACTTCTATATAGTTTTTAAGAAGTTCATCTCTTATTTTCATAGCAAGTTCTACTTCACTTCCGGTGGCAATAAGTATTAAATCTAATCTACTTTTGACTTCACTAATAATGTAGCCTCCATATGCTACTTTATCGATATTTGTATATTCTAATGTTTCGCTATGTCCTCTTGGTAGTAGTAAAGCACATGGCTTTGCTTCTTTTAAAATAAGGTTCCAACAGCCTATTAATTCCTTATAATCACAAGGTCGATATACTGTAAAGTTAGGGATTGATCTTAATGCTCCGATTTGTTCAATAGGTTGATTTGCAGGACCATCTTGTCCTAGTCTTATTGAATCATGAGTAAAGATATAACTTACAGGTAAATTCATAAGGGCACTTAAGCGAATTGATGGTTTCAGATAATCTGATAGATTTAAAAAAGTACTTCCAAAAGGTCTAAAACCACAAAGAGCAAAACCATTTAAAATTGCTCCCATTGCTTGTTCTCTTACGCCAAAAGATATATTTTTACCAGCATAATTATCTAAAGTTAGATTACCTTTACCTTTTAGATATGTTTTGGTCGAATTAACTAAATCGGCTGAACCTCCGATAAAATTTGGAATAAAAGTGGTAATAACATTCATAACTTGATAATTAATATCTCTCATTGTTTTGTTAATAAATATTTTACTCTCATCAATTACGGTATCTAATTTTAAAGTAATTGGTTGTTTTTCGATAAAATAATTAATGTTATCTTTTTGTTTTTCAGTTGAATTTGCCATATAAAGTTCATAATCTAAATACCAGTCTTTATAATATGAAGAACATCTTTGATTTACATATGCTCTAAGAACACTAAATTCTTCTTTATCGTATGTAAATGCTCCTTTACCTTGTAAAGCAATTCTTATATTGTTTAAATCTTCTTGTTCTAAAGGATTGCCATGAACTTTGCAGGTTCCTTCATATTTTGAATACATACCAATTATAGTATCAATTCCAATTAATGTAGGTCGATCATTTTTTTTAGCTTTTTCAATTGCTGAAGATATTTCTTTTATACTATTACCATCTTTTACATGAATAACATCCCAATCCATGGCGATAAATCGGTCAATAATACTCTCTTCAAAGACATTATCGGTCGTGCCATCTAAAGTGATATTATTACTGTCGTATAAAACAATTAGATTATCTAATTTTAAAGTTCCTGCTAAAGAAGCTGCTTCATATGATATTCCTTCCATAAGATCTCCATCACTACAGAAAGTATAAACATTATAATCAAAGATAGTTTCTTTTTTACGATTAAAAGTTGCACTTAAATTTTTAGATGCCATGGCCATACCAACAGCTGTTGCAAAACCTTGACCAGCAGGTCCTGAAGTTATTTCAACTCTACCATTTAAATTATATTCGGCATAACCAGGTGTCTTTGAATCTAATGTTCGAAATTCTTTTAAATCATCAAGACTAAAATCCTCTGTTACAGCAAATAAAGTAGCATATAGTAAACTTGAAGCGTGTCCTGCTGATAGAACAAAACGGTCTCTATTACACCAATCTTTTCTTTCAATATCCATCTTTAAATGATGGGCAAATAATGTATAAAAAATACTAGCTGCTCCAAGGGCTACCCCAGGATGTCCTGATTTAGCTCTATCGATCATATCTAAAGCAAGTAATCTAATGTCATTGACAATTCTTTTTTCATTTAATTTCATCTTTTAACCTACTTTCCTATCATGATATTATTATACAATAGTTTTAAAAAAATAAAAAGAGTTTTCTTATAAATTTTATTTTATGTTAAATAAAAAGAGTAAATCTACAAATTATTTACTCATTTTAATTTAATTTGATTTAAGTAACTTTATGTTTTTTATATAAATTTAGTTCAATAAATATCAAGATATTTGGATAATTTTTTTTATTAATAAAGGAAAAGTTTATCTTATATGAGATAGATGTATTATAATTATTGTAAATATTAAAAAATTATATAAATATTATTTTAACCTAAAAAGTAAGATCTCCTTTTATAACATTTAATATATTTCTTAAAAAAGTAGTTAAAATACTTGCTTTAGCTACATTTTCTTTAACCGTAGCATCTATTTCATTTATTACTTTATCATTTTCGATAACTTTAATTTTACCTACAACATCTCCAACTTTTACTGGAGCTTTGACATCATAGTATTCTATTTCATATTTAACATCTCTTTTATTTTCATTTTTATTATTTAAAATATTTACTTCTTCACTAGCAACAACATCTACTTGCTTCTTTTCTCCAAGATTAATATCAATTTTACCTAATACTTTATCTTTACTTAATATTTTATCAACGTTGTACATATTAAAACCATAATCTAACATGGAAGTAGTTTCACTATTTCTTATTGCTGATGTCTCTTCATTCATTACAACAGTAATTAATCGCATATTATCTTTTTTGGCAGTTGCTGTAAGACAGTAGCCAGCTTCTGATGTAAACCCTGTCTTTAATCCATCTACTCCGGAGTAAAATCTTACTAATTTATTGGTATTTACCAACCAAAAACTTTTATTAGTATCTTGTCTTAAATAATCTTCATATGTACTGGTGAATTTTAAAATTTCTTCGTGTTTTACTAATTCTTTAGCAATCATGGCCATATCATAAGCACTAGAATAATGGTTTGGAGCATCTAGGCCTGTAGCATTTTTGAAATTACTATCAACAAGATTTAACTCTTTTAGCTTTTTATTCATTAGTGCTACAAAGGCATCTTCACTACCAGCTATTCTCTCAGCCATGGCTACGGTGGCATCTTTTGTTGTTACTAAAAGGAAGTAAAAAATCGTTTAAATTTAAGTCACTATCATTGTGACTAGATATATTAAGTTTAAAATGTAGTATAACTTTATGACTGCTATCCTCTTCTAGTCTTTCAACATATATGGTATCTATTATACTTCCAAATATTCTAAATACTGTTTCATCGTCTAAAACTACACTTTTTATTTTTTTATAAAAATTATCTAAGCTATCTTTATAATTATCTTCTTTGGAAATTGATAAATAATCATTCTTCTTCTTTTCTAAAATATCTAAATCAGAATTATATTTTTCTCTTTGAACATTATATTCTTGCCCGTTTATTTCTTTTCTAGCTCTCATATTAATAAGCTCTATTTTAGCACTTTTGATATCTTCTATTTTTTTATCTATATCGTTTACTTCTTTAGTATAATCTTTATTAACTTTTGTTTCACTTATTAAATCATATATTTCTTTTATAATTTCACTTTCTTTATTTAAGAAAATACTCTCCATCTTTTTAAATATATTTAACAATTCTTCATAGTGAATAATTGGTGTATTACAACCATTAACTTTTTCTTTACCATATTTTCTATAATTTGAACAACTCCAATATTTAATCATCATTCCTGTTTTTTTATTCTTATAACTTCCCTTTATAAAAGTTGCTCCATCATGATAACATTTAATCTTACCAGATAGGGCATATCTCATATTAGTTCTAGAATGTGTTTTATATTTATGAGAATTTTTATTTAATATTTCATTACATTTTTCCCATAATTCTTCTGATACAATTGGTGGACAGCTTTTATTATCTTTATAAACTATCCATTCTTCAGGTTTAAATCTAATTCTTTTTTTAGAATGATAATCAACTGTTGTTTCTTTATGAGCACAATAATATCCTTTATATTTTGGATTTCTAATTATTCTTCCAATAACCGTTCCAGCAAGTGGTTTATTTGTTTTACTAACAATATTATATTTATCATATAGAAAGTAACCTAATTTAGATATTCCCATATGTTTTTTACTATATTCTGTAAAGATAAGTCTAATTAACTCTGCTTCTTCTTCAACTATTTCTAGCTTACCTTTATTTTTTTTATAACCATAAAAATTATCATTACCAGCAACTACTCCTTTTTCTATACTTCTTTTATATCCAAATCTAATTCTTTCTGATAATTTTCTTATCTCATCTTGAGCAATAGATGACATAATAGTTAAGCGAAGTTCTGAATCTGTATCAAAGGTATTTATATTATCATTTAAAAAAAATACACCTACACTATTAGATAATAATTCTTGTGTGTATTTTATACTATCGATAGTATTTCTTGAAAATCTTGATATTTCTTTTGTTAGAATTAAATTAAACTTACCTGCTTTCGCATCATTTATCATTTTAAGAAAATTATCGCGTTTATTTACACTAGTACCTGATATGCCCTCATCTATATAACCAGAAACAAAGGTCCAATTATCTTGTGATTTTATATAGTTTTCAAAATACATAACTTGATTTTCTAATGAATTTAACTGTTCTTCATGATCTGTTGATACACGAGCATAAAATGTAACATGAAGTGGTAGGTCAATAAGTTTTTTACCTTGTGCTAAAACATTTCTAATTTGATACAAAGTCATAGGTCTTAATACCCCCTTTTTAAATTGGAACTTTAACTATTATATTTTTTATATTTTCATCTTTTTCTTGTAATTTTTTAAGTTTATTAATATCTTCATCTAACTTCTTAGTAATATTATTTATATTGACAAAATCAATTAAGCCTTTATTCCAAAGTTCATTTAGTAGTTCTTTTTGTATTATTTTTTTAGTAATTAGAGTTTCAGGATTATTGTCCAAGTTTTCTCCTCCTCATTTAAACTTATTAGAATAAATAAAAAAAAGAACAAAAAAAATTGCCTTTAATTTTTATCGTGATTTATAATAAAAATATGCAATTTTTATTACTTTTCTTGCATATTTTATCTATCATATTTAAATTATCTTTTATCTATTTTAGAAGATAATATCCTACTTATTTCCATCAAGAACAATTAAAGGTATTATCATCTCATCTTTTGTTAAGCCAGAATGATTACCTTTTGTTTTTCCATAATAATCGTCAATATTTTTTGAATTGATAAACTGATAATCATTCTTACATAAGCTAATATATTCTCCTAAATTATTTAATATATTTTTATTGTTTTCACTTAAGCCAAATACTTTATTATCAATAAATTCACTTGTTTTAAATAATTCCATTTTATCCTTATAATCTAAATTAAATTGCTCAATAAATTCTAAATCCATACCTTTTTTTATATAATATGTAGCCATACCAAAATCAATACCAGGATAAGCATAAAAATATTTATTATAATTATCAAAATCCATAATAATATCTTTACTTACATTAGTTTGACCATGATCTGCCGTTATTACTGTTACAATATTTTTCTTCATTAATCTTGAAAGTTGAAATTCAATTTCTTTTATTTTATCCTTTACTTCAGCACTATTATAACCATAATCATGTTCTAAGTCATCAATGTCTGATATGTATAAGTATGTAAAAGTTCTTTGATTTGATGCCGTTAGTTCAATAATTTGATTGATGGCATCTTCAATTGTCTTATATGGTTTTCTAATTTTTTTATTAGCAATGTAATTAGAATAGACACTATCAAAAATGCTTTCAGGAAATAAGACTGTAGTGTGAACATTTAAATCATTGAATTTGGATTTCTTTTTAAAAATATCTTCTACTTTAATATTGAATTTATCTAAAGGAATATTGCTTTCTCTTTCAGTAAAAAGAAGAGGATAGTAATTAATATTATGTTTTTTATCATAACTATACCAACCAATTATTCCATGTTCTGATGGATACATAGCTGTTGCTAAAGTTGTTAATACACATCCTGTAGAACTAGGACTTACTGTTATTAAATCCTCTAGTTTATTTATTTTTAATATTGAATTATTATCTAATTCATTAATTAAATTGCTACCCATACCATCAATTAATACAAAAACCATATGATTACTATCTGGAATCATCTTTTGTATTTTTTTAATATTATCGTTTTCCTCTATTTTTATACCATATCTAATATATAGTGTTTTAGCTAAATCTACAATATTTAGATTGTTATAATTAGGAAGAATCATTTTTTCTTCGTTTATAAATTTTTCTAAATTCATAACTAACCTCTCTTTTTTACATCTTTTTTTAGGATTTTTAATTCCTAAATTTTTCTTTATTAAAAATATAATCAAGTTATCTATGTGAAAGTAAATTTATAATATTTTAATGCTTCAATCGTTTTTATCTTCACGACTTTCTTATTATTTCATATATTATTTTTTTAATATAGCTTTAATCCTTCGAACTCCTGCACTACTTGCTTCTTCTTTAGTAATTGTAAATTCACCCAATTCGGAAGTGTTTTTTACATGTGGTCCTCCACATAATTCTTTAGAAAAATTACCAATAGAATAAACAGTTACAATATCAGGATACTTATCAAGAAACATACATTCGGCTCCAGATTTAATTGCTTCTTCTTTAGTCATTTCGTCACATTTTACTACATGGCCTTCCTTAATCCATTGATTAACTAATGTTTGAACTTTATTCTTTTCATCATCTGTTAATTTATGATCGCACGAAAAATCAAAACGCAGTCTTTCACTATTTATATTACTTCCCTTTTGATGAATATCTTTACTTACAATTTGTTTTAAAGCTGCATTTAACAAATGTGTAGCTGTATGATATTTTATTTCTATATCACTTGTTCCAGCTAAACCACCTTTAAATATTTTTTTGTCATTTCCTCTTGATTTCTCTTGATGCTCTTTAAATTTCAATTTAAATCCTTCCAAATCAACATTTAAATTCTCTTCAGAAGCAAGTTCTTGGGTTAATTCAATCGGAAATCCGTATGTATCATATAATTTAAATGCCTGAGCACCACTTATTTCAGTAATACCATTTGTTACTAAATTTTTAATTAATTTATAAAAATCATTCATACCTGAATTTAATGTTCGTTCAAACCTAACAACTTCTTTATTTAATTCATCAAGTATAAAACTTTTAGATTCTTTAAGATTAGCATACACATTACCATAAACATTATCAATAAAATTGATTGCAATTTCATTAAAAACATTCGTAGATATGTTTAATTTTTTAGTCTGAACAATTGCTCTTCTTATCAAGCGACGTAAAATATATCCAGCTCCAACATTTGATGGAACTAGGTGCTGTTCATCGCCAAGTAACATTACACTTGTTCTAATATGATCAGCAATTATTCTCATCTGACAAGTAGAATCTTCACTTTCCCCATATTTTTTTTGGGATGCCTCTTCCAATATTTTAATTGTATTTTCAAATAAATCTGTTAAATATACATCTCCATTAGTATTTAAAAAAGCTAAAATTCTCTCAAAACCCCATCCAGTATCGACATTTTTATTATTTAATGGAAGATAGTGGTTATCATCTACTTTATCGTATTGCATAAAAACGTCATTACCAATTTCAACAAAATGGCCACAATCACAAGAAGGATTACAATTCAAGCCACATGCTGGCTTATCGGTTATATAAAACATCTCACTATCAGGTCCACATGGCCCTCGTTCTAATTCCCACCAATTATCTTTTTTGGGTAAAAAATAAATGTTTTCTTTTTTAAATCCAGATTTTTCACGTAACAAAGCACTTTCTTCATCCCTTGGAACATCTTCATTTCCTGCAAAAACTGAAGTAGCTAATCTTTCTTTTGGTATCTCAAACACTTCAGTTAACAACTCATAACTCCATTTAATTCTTTCTTCTTTAAAATAATCACCTAGGCTCCAACTACCCATCATTTCAAAGAATGTAACATGTTTTGAATCACCTACTTCTTCTATATCGTTAGTTCTAATACAACCTTGAATATTACATAATCTAGTACCAAGAGGATGCTTTTTTCCTAATAAATAAGGCATTAAAGGTTGCATACCTGCAACGTTAAATAAAACACCTGTAGTACCATCTCCAATTAAAGATGATGAACCAATATTAACATGATTTCTGTCTTCATAAAATTTAATCCAATTTTTTCTTAATTCTTGCGATGTCATCTTTTTCATTAGAATTACACTTCCCTTTCACATAAACTAAAATTATTTTATCATATAATTCATTTTTTTTAAATTTTTTTTAATTAATAACTATTTATTACTTTTTAATTGTAAGAGAAAAAGAAGAACATATAATTTCTTCTTACATAATTTTTTGTATTTTACTATACTATACTGCTTAACAAGATAAAGTCAAGTAAATTTAGATTTGATTTTGGTAAGAATTCGGGTCTTTTTGATACGTTTTTAGAATTAGAAAAATATCATTATAAGTATAGTTCCATCATTAATAAATAATAATCAATTTTATCACGTTCGGGAATTATGTTTAATTTTTCATAAAATTTTGAAATATATTGTTCTCCATAATTTCGTTTTATTGATTTTTCACAAATGGCTAAATCAAACCATTTATCAGCAATTCCACATTCACCAACATCAATAAAACCAATAAATTTATCTTTTGATGCAAACATATTTGGTAAACTTGCATCACCGTGAGAAAAACAATATTCATCTTTAAATTTATTATCTTTTAAAAACTTAAGGATGTTTTCTAAACTTCCAAATTTTTTTAATGTTTCTTCTTTTAAATCTTCAACATGAATTAAATTGTTATTAACATTGTTTTCTACTAATGATAATTTGTAATCAATTGAAACATTAAAAGGGCAATCTTTAATATCTACATCATTAATTTGTTTGAACGCTTGCGCAATTACATCAATCCCAACTTCTGGATTATTTAAGTAATATTGTGAACATACCATTTCTCCACTAACAGATTCTGTGATTAAATATTCAGTATCATTAGTATCATCATATAAGACTATTTTAGGAACATTCAATTTCCCATTTAACCACTTCAATTTTTCATACTCTGATGTAAGCATACCCTTTTTAGCAATTTTTAAAAAGAATACACCTTTTTCATTTTTAATTCTAAAAACTTGAGAGTCAGAGCAACCAATACTTATTTCTTCTAAATTAGCTTTTTCAATAAATGCTAATACTTTGTCTGATAATTTATAATTAAAATCCATTGTTACCTCCTATTTCCTTCTACCTTGTGATATATTTTCAAAAGATATTAACTTTTTTGTTCCTTGAAACAATCATAATTTCCTAGGTATTGTTGAAATTTAATGATTTGTTGGCTCATTTAATAATAAAATATCTGGATTACTAATTTCTATCATATTAATCACAATTTTATTACATTTGCTTACTAAAAATCATTAATATTATAATATAAAATCAAATTTATAACACTATATTATCTATAATTTTTTTTAATATTTCTATTTGTTTATTAATATCAATATTTCGTATTCTTATTTATAATCATATTTAATACACTTAATCACACTATTATTTTTTATCAAATTATAAAATTGTTTAGCATAATTTCTTTGCTCTTATACTGCATCCTCTATTAAAATACTTTTGAAACAGTTGAAATTGTACTTTCTAATTCATTATAAAGTTCAAAATTTTTCGTCCAAACTTGTATAACAACATCCGTACCTTTTCTATTTAGTTCTTTTTTAAATAATAAATTGCTATTTAAATCTTCTTTTAAGCAATTTTCAATATCCTTACTTTGCTGAATTCCACACATTAAAACAATAATTCCTTTTTCATCTAAATTAGCATAAACATTTTTAATTGCTTCTACTACTGATGAAGTAGCATTATTGCTAAAAGGTACTTCAGTTACAATGGCATCATATGTTCCAGATAAGTGAACATTTGCTGATGAACCAACTATATGTTTTGCTCCATAATATTCCAATCCGGGTTTTAATGCTTCATCTATATCAATACTAGTTATATCAACATTTGGATTAATATATTTATACATATATATTATTCCTCCACCTCCAGCAAATGGTTCTAATACTTTATTTTTATTAAATGGAATTGACAAATTTACTAAACATCTTGCATCTTCTACTGGAAGTGCACGTCTACCCATATCTGTTCCATTTCCTCTATAACCATTTAAAACTTTTTCTTCACCATTATAAGAAACAATTTTAAATGTTCTATTATGAGGCGATTGCTGTTCATATAGCTTTTCATCTTGTTTATAAATTGTTTCAATAGAAAAACTTAATCCTTTCCATACTAACGGATTAATAGTCTCTATATTAGATTTGTTTTCACATTTTTCCGAATCAAAGTTTAATAAATAAAACTCATTAAAATACCCTATTCTATTTAATCTTTCAGTTAATGTATCCATTTTATCTTTTGATATTAAAAAAGATACTATCCCTTTAACATCTCCTAAAGGGCCATTTTTAATAAAACGAATGTCTAAATCATAATTCATCAGTATCATTTCCATAATTGCCAATTGTTTTGATTTAATTCTAGAATTTCTTAATTTACAACATACAACATTATTTTTTAATATTAAATTTTTTATATTTTTACCATCGATTTCTACATATCTTTCCATAAGCACTCCTATATTTCTATCACTTTTTCAATAGTGAACATATCACCAGTGTTTTTTTCTAAAAAACATAATCAACCAATTCTTTAATTTCGTTGCTTGCTAATTTTCTATATTTGTCTTTAGAAATTTGAGTCAATTCTATGAACTTTCAATAACTACAAGTTGTCAAGGGATTATTATCTTTTATGTACTCATATAATCTGTCTTCTAAATTAAAATTATCTTCGATTTTAATACCATTTATATTCATATAATTATTTTCAATATTGCGTGATATTGCCATAGATTGTGGATATTTAAAAAATGCCTTCAAAAACATTAAAACATTGCTAATCATGAGATACAATACATGTATCATATATTTTTTTTATCAAATCAGTATCCTTATTTTTTAGATAAAAAATTGATTTTCTAAAATACTTGTACATGTAATATATGTTTTTATATTGTATTTTTCTTTTATATATTTTGCAACATAATTAACTGTTAATTCATAAGGATTCCTAACATTTTTATATAAAGATTTATATCTTCTAATACAAAACTAATCAATTTATCTATATCTATGTCAAATGTCTATCTATTAAGTGTATGTAATAACACTATAGTGTCTTCTTTAGTCCCTAATGTATCAGTATCTTCATATGAAAATATTTTCTTATAATTACATTTTTCATAGCATTTAATAGCACGTATATTTCTTTTGAATGGACGAAGTATAATGGCGTCAGCTTGATATTCTTCGTATATTTTATTATTTATATTATCAACTATTTTTTTACCTATTCCCTTATTTAGATATTCTTCTTCTCCAATAAATAAATCATATTCATAAGTGTTTTTATATTTATCTAAATCTCTTAAATTTATATCATTTTTAAATTTATATATTTGAACTAAGCCAATATCTTTATTATTCGATTTAATAATATATAAATCTTGTTCTTTTTTTATTAATTTATTTTTATATTTGTTAACTATTTCATCATAAGATAATATTCTTTGTTCAAACCATTCATATACATTTTTATTTTTACACCAATTATAAAGTTTTTCATAATTTTCCTTACTATCTTGCATCTTTTTTAGAGATATATCTAAATTATTGATGTAATTGTTAAATTCTTTAAATGTAATATTTTCTTCAATCTTATAAAATTCTGTTATTGGTCTAGATATACCACCTGATAATTTAATATAGTAATCATTAATATTTTTTAATGCTTCTTCTTCTGTTTCATATTCATATATACCTATTCTATACCAATTCGGATGCTCAATATGATATACTTTATTATCAATATAACATAATACAAAACAATGCATATGCTCTTCTTCATCTAATTTATCAAAATCATTTGATTCATATATTCTAGTTGCAAACATTTTATTTTTAATATTTATCTTATTTAAAAGATAATTCATTAACTTAACTTGATCAATACAAGTACCAATATTGTATTCTAATATTTTCTCTATTGATAAAGTTTTATATAGTCTTCGAAAGTCTTTCATATTTCCTATGTGTAGTTTATTATTAATATCTAACCAGCCATATCTAATGTTATTTTTCATAAAAGTTAAAACATCTTCAATAGTTTTTAGATTGGATGTATTTGGTAAACTTTTTTCTGTTTTAATTCTAACTATTACACCCTCTACATTTTTATTAAATTTTTTCCAACTACTTTCTTTGTAAACTTCAAATCCAACATTTATAAATGTTTTTAATGCTCTTTCTCTATCTTTTTCAAATGTATCATAAAGATAATCTATTCCATTTTTATTTGCTTCTTTTACTAGAAGTCTGAGTGCATCTTTAGAATAATCCTTACCTCTATACTTATATTCAATTAATATACCACATTCATAAATATCATCATTTTTATTATATTGATAATTAACATATCCAACATATTTATTAATATTGCAATCTTTGATGTAAGCAAAATATTTATGCTCTTTTTTTCTTTTTTCATAGGTATCTTCCCATTTATTTTTAGGAAAATCTATACAGCCAGTATCGTAATGATATCCATAATATGATACATCATATCCTGCATTATAACTCATGGTATTTGGATCACTTTCTAATTTTTGCTCATAAAAATAATCTTTTAATTTAGGTATTACTAGTTTTATATTTTTCATTATACTCTATCATAATCCCACCAATCAGCAATTAATTTTTCTAATCTTACTACTTCTTTAGTATCAATATTTAATTTCATTATCATTTTAATATCCTCCTAACAAAAAAATTCTGTAATAATACAGAATTAATTTTGTAACCTAAAAGAATATTCCTAAAAGTTTAATAAATTAGGAGTCGCGATTAATTCTGTATTATTTATAATTTGTAAATTTTTCATCTTAATCACGCTCCTTTCTTTAAATAATTTACACTAGTAATATATCATATTTTTATTATTTTGTAAATCATTATTTAATATTTTATATATAAATTTTATAATAATATTTTAAAATATAACAACTATATTATTATTTCTTTTTAAACTAGTTACTGCTTTTTTGATACTACTACATCATTAGCACTTCCAATAGCAATTCCTTTTAACATATCCCTAACAATCATTTTTTCACCAGGCTCTAAGAAAATTTGACTACCCCCCATGCTTGAGGCATAACTTGAAGCAGTAACTTTTTCATCCCAAGCAAGATTACCTTTTTCAATTGCTTCCATAATAAGTAACATGCTCATCATTTTTGTCATTGATGCAGGTGCTAATTTTTCATGAATGTTTTTTTCATAAATAATTTCTCCCGTTGATGCTTCAATGATAATCGCAGATGTTGCATTTTGTGCTAAATTAATATCATCTGCAGAAACCCATTTAGGAAATAATAAAAAAGTTAAACTTAAAATTATTAATACTTTTTTCAATTTAAATCACCTAGTAAAAAATATGTCAATTATTGTCTAATTATAACAAAAATAAAGATTAGAACTTAAAAATTTAAATTTTAGGTAATTTATAATGTCAAATTTTTTATTTTTGAGTACACTATATTAGATATCACAAAGGAGGTAAATAGTTATGTATTACTATGGTGGATATTCTGGTGGCTATGGCAACAATAGCTGTGGTTGCAGTGGTTACAGCTATCCTAACTATGGATATGGCTATAATCAAGGTGGATATGGCTATGGAGCAGCAATCATCTTAGTTTTATTTATCTTATTAGTTATTATTATTGGATCTAGAATTGCTGTTTAAAACACTTTTTAAGGGAAATACTTCCCTTTTTTCATTTTTTATGATAAAATATGCATGAAAGAAGTGATTTTTATGCTAAGAACAAAAGATATTTTAGATGAAAAAGATCCAAAACTTAGAAAAGAAAATAGTGAAGTTATTTTTCCTCTTAGCGATAAAGATAAAAAATTAATAGATGATATGTTGGAGCATTTAAGACTATCTCAAATTGAAAAGGAAGCAGAAAAATATAATCTTCGACCTGGTATGGGACTTGCTGCTCCTCAAGTTGGAGTAAATAAAAGATTTTTTGTAGTTTGTCATGAAGAGGAAGAAGGTAAATTTCACGATTATATTTTAATTAATCCTAAAGTATTGTCTTACTCTGAAGAACTTATTTATGCTGAAGCTGGTGAAGGTTGTCTTAGTGTTAATCGCGAAGTTGAGGGTATTGTACCAAGACATGCAAGAATTACTGTCAGTGGTTTTGATAAAGATGGTAACAAAATTAAATATCGGGCTAGAGAGGAATTAGCTATTGCTTTTCAACATGAACTTGATCATTTAGATGGAATTTTATTCTTTGATCATATTGATCCTAATGATCCTTATAAAAATTGTGATATAATGCGACCTATATAAAAATTAAAACTATAACTTTCTAATAGTAAAAGTTATAGTTTTATTATATTTTATCATTAAGATAATTTTCTAACATTTTTGAAGAAGTGGCTAAAACATCATTTAATTTTTTCATTTTCGCTAAATATTCTTGATATAGAGGTTTACTATTTAATAAATCTACTTTTTTCTTAGTTTGTTCATCTACTTCAAGATATCTTTTATCTTCATGATATTCTAAATAAGTAGCTTCTTTTTGAAGTTTTTTAATGTCAGAAATTATCTCATTAATTTCTTCATTAGCCTCCAACTTATTTTTTATTTCAATATAATCTTGGTATTCACTAGAATTATTTATTGTATTAAATAAATCTTCGATTTTATTTTCAATCATGAAGTTCACCTTCTAAAGACCAAGTTTTTGCTTCAGTAATTTTAACTTTAACAATTTTTCCTAGATACTCATCACTAGCTTTTACATTTACTAGTTTCATTGTATCAGTATATCCCATAAGTTTATTATCTTTATCAGAGTAATCTTCTAATAAAACGAAAACATCGCGACCTACATATTTTTTATTGTGTTCTAAGGCATATTTATTAACTACTTCATTTAATGAAGCCAATCTTTTTCTTTTTTCTTCTAAAGGGGTTTCATCTTTTAATTTACAAGCAGGTGTTCCCTCTCTTTTAGAAAAAATAAAAGTATAAGCTAAATCAAATTTTAAAAGATGATATAAATCTAAAGTATCATTAAAGTCTTCATCAGTTTCGCCTGGAAATCCTACAATTATATCAGTTGTAATTGAAACATTTGGTATTTGTTCTTTTATTTTATTATAAAGAGTTATATATTCTTCTTTAGTATATTTTCGATTCATAAGTTTTAGTATTCTATTACTTCCTGATTGTAAAGGTAAGTGAATATAAGGCATAATATTATTATAATTTTTTATAACATCTATCATATCATCAGTAAAATCCCATGGATGAGAAGTTACAAAACGAATACGACTGATTTGGGTTTTAGCTACTTCTCTTAATAAATCAGCAAAATTATATCCTAAATTTAAATCTTTTCCATAAGCATTAACGTTTTGACCTAATAAAGTTACTTCTTTATAACCAGAAGTTACAAGTTGTTCTACTTCCAAAACTATATCTTCAAGTAATCTACTTCTTTGCTTACCTCTAGTATAAGGGACAATACAATATGTACAAAATTTATCACAACCATACATTATATTAACATATGCTTTATATTTAGAATCTCTTTTGACAGGAATATTTTCATATATTTCTCCCTCAATACTATATACTTCAATATCTTGTTTATGCTCATTTACAATTTTTTCTAAATAAAGAGGTAATTTATGAATATTATGTGTTCCTAAAACAATATCCACCCATTTATATTTACTTTTAATTAAGTTGGTAATTACTTCTTCTTGAGCCATACAACCACATAAAATAGTAATTAAATTTTTATTTTCTTGCTTTAAATGTTTAATTCTACCTAACATTCCCACTACTTTATTATGAGCATTTTCTCTAATAGCGCAAGTGTTTAAAATAATTACATTAGCGTCTTTCATATCGCTAGTTTCTTGATATTTTAAATCTTCCATAATAGCTTTTATATTCTCACTATCATGAACATTCATCTGACAACCATATGTAATTATATGAAATGTTTTATTTTTTCCTATGTTTTCAATAGCTTTTGGAATTATATAATCATCATATTTAATTAAAGTTTTATTTTTAGTTCTAACTTTTGCTTCCTTTAAATTAGGTAAATTCATCTCTAATCACTCCTTAATAGATATTCATATGAAAAAACTTGCATTATTATCATTATTCGATAACTAGCAAGTAATATTTTAATCATGGGACGGATGGTGGGAATCGAACCCACGCATGTTGGAACCACAATCCAATGTGTTAACCACTTCACCACATCCGCCATCACGTATATAATCTTAACATATTTTTTATTATATTTCAAGCTTTTTATTTAAGTTT
>CANRCE010000018.1 GCA_947629035.1 uncultured Bacilli bacterium
TATGAATTATTACAAGATGATAATTTAGAGAAATTAGTAAAATCTTTTAAAAAAGGAGAATAATTATGAAAAAGAATATTTATTTTGTTTTTGATACTAAAAAGGAATGTGAGTATTATTTTAAAAATGTAGCTTGTTTGTTAGATGATGATATGCACTTTTATAAAGATAAAACAGCTTTAAAAATTGAAAGAAATAATTCATTAATAAGAAAAGTAAACATATTTAAAAGAATATGGTATTTATTAAGATACAATATTCATAATTTTAATATACAATATGATATAGATAATGTATCATATAATTTTATAAATGTAAAAAACTTTTCTGCTGAAAATAAAGATATGAATAATGTTTATTATATTAAGAAAGATAATAAAGATTATACAGATTATATTATGGATATTATGACAGGGATTAATTAATATGGAAGATGAAAGAATATTAGTATTTTCAAATTATAATACTTTAAATTATTGGTTTAAATATATTATTAACTTTCTAAAAGATAATAATATAAAATGTAGAGTTTATAAATTAAATAAGGAAATTATAATTAATGATATAAAATTAATTTTTATTCCTGAATATAAAAGAATTACAACAATGATAGGTAGATATACGTCTAAGATTTTTGGAGATTTAGAGCTAAGTTTAGAAAAAGATTTTATTGAAACTTTAAAGGAGATATTAGCAAAAAAATAAAATGAAAAAAGAAACAATATTACAGAATAAAATTATTTTAGAATTGTGTAAAAGAGGTTGTAAAGTACATAGGACTAATAGTGGATTATTTTATACACCTTATGGAGAAAAAATAAGAATAGGCTTTCCAGGTCAGTCTGATTTGCAAGGACATAGACCTCAAGATGGTCGTTGTTTTTATATTGAAGTAAAATTTGAAGATGGTAAAATTAAGCCAGAGCAAAAGAAGTTTGTTTCTGCTATGCAAGATAGTGGTGCTTTGGCTGGTTTTGCTCGTTCTGTAGAAGATGCAATAAAAATAGTTTTTCCAGAAAATGAATAAAAACATAAATATATCTATTATTTATGTTTTTTTTATGGTATAATTTATTTAGAAAATAATTAAAAAGGAGATATAGATTATGACTATACAAGAATCTGATTTTTATATGACTACTAATGGATTCTTAATATTTCCAAAACTTGATAATATGAAATTATTAATAAATATTTCAGAGAGTACAATTCCTGCAATGGCTGAAGCTTTAGAAGCTACTGCTACAATACCAGGAAAAGATGGAGAAATTGTATTAAATACAACATATAGTCCTATTTCATTTAATCTTGTTATTTATACAGATGATAATTTAAGTGTTTCTGAAAAGTTAGATTATGAAAATAAATTAACTAATTTTTGTGATGAGATGAAGAATACAACAAAAATATTTGCTATTCAAAATGCAAATAAATTTTATAAAGTAAAATATTCTGGTTTATTAGAAAAAGAAAATTTCCCTATGCACTTGAAATTTAATTTACCTTTTAAAACTTCTAGTGCGTATGGTTATGATATGACTAAAAAGACTATTACTGGAAATGGAAGTAAAACTAGCAATACTATAAAACCTTGCGGATTTCAATGTGTAATAAAAGGTCCTGCTACTAATCCAGTAATTTCTTTAAATGATTATGATATGGAATATAGCAATGTTATTCTAGCAGGAAATCAACTTATTATAGATACTAATAATTCTACTGCTGTATTAGAAGAAATATCTACAGGAATAAAAAGCAATGCTATGAGATTCTATAATCATCAATTTCCAAAGATAACAAAAGGAACTAATAAATTAAGTGTTTTAAGTGGAATTAATACAGCATCAAATGTATCTATGTCTTGGTATGATTTAGTTTTGTAGGAGGTAGTAATAGTGCAAAGCAGATTGAAGAAAGTAAAAGTAGGAACATCAATTTCTGTAAATGCAAATAATTCTATTGGGCAACTTAACATTTTAGGAAATTCAGTAAAATCTGGAAGTACAATAAATAGTGTAGAAGATGAAATTTCAATAACAGTAACTCAAACATCATCTCAAAGCACTGCTAGTGTAGATTATTCATTACCTTTACAAAATCCTTTTAGAAGTGTTAATAATATTAGAGATGATTTTCTAAAAGAAAATGGAAAATGGTATGAAAGACATTATATAAAAAGAATTTCAAGTTATAGTGGAGAGAGTATAACAACTGATTATATTTCTAGTACAGGAAGTTTATCTACAGGAGCAACTGTAGATTATGTATTAAATGAGCCTGAATTTACAAGTTGTATTCAAGCTCAAATAGAAGTATTAGAAACATTATATAATTTTGTAATGGCTAATGGTTTAACTGGTATAGAAACATCAACTACATCTACAGTAAAACCAATCTTAAAATTCTTATATTATGATAAAACTGAAAAAGATAAAAGTGTCTATGTTTTTGATAAATATCAACAACTTATTGCTATGTTTGATAATGAAGATGAAGATACTCTTATAAAACCTTATGTATCAGATAAACAAAATTCTTTATCTACTTTTACTTTTTCTATTCCACTTAATAGTGAGAAATGGCAACAAATAAGTAATGAAGAAAATCTATATTACACAGAAAATAAAATCTTCTCACCTAATTTTGATGGTTGTTTTACAACAGAAGTAACTGAAGATAATGAAGATTTAGTAAATGTTATATCTTATGAAAGAATAAAACTTTTAGAACGACAATTTGTTAAAGCTTGGAATAGTGAAACAGGCTTTGCAAATATAGATACTTTTATGTGTGTAATATTATCAAATGGAGATTTACCTTTAAAAAATAATGGAGAATTAGTAAATTCAAATCACCCTATAGGAACTTCTGGTTATGTGTTAGATGCTTTATTATATGGAACTGGTTGGACTACTGGATTATGTGATGTAGAAGGAATCTTTGATTTTGAAACGGACCAAGTAGATATTTATAATAATATTTTAAAAGTACAAGAAATTTGGGGTGGAATTATAGTAATAGATTCTGTAAATAAAATTATAGAACATAGAGATGAAACAGTATTTCTACCTTATGATGGTTTTGAAGTTCGTTATCAAAAGAATATGGAATCATTAGAAAAAAGATATAATAATAAATTAATAACTGAATTATGTCCTTTAGGTGAAGGTGGATTAAATATAAAAACTATAAATGATGGTAGTGAATGGATTACTAATTATAGTTATACAAGTTCAAAATTACAAGGAATAGAGAATAATCCTGATATAACAGACCCAGTTCAATTAAAAAAATGGGGTGAAAGAAAACTTAAAGACTTATGTAAACCTAGTAAAGAATTAACTGTTCAAACTGTTTTATTAAATCAATTAGAAGGCTTTGAACAAGAAACTATAGGATTAAATGATATAGTAGATGTTTTAGATTATAAATATGAACAAGATTTAGTAGAATTAAGAGTAGTTGAATACAATAGAGATATATGGGATAATTCTGATGCAGAAATAGTTTTAAGTGATATTACATTAGATAGTACAGATATATTTAAGCAGACAGCATCTGCAAGAGATTCTTTAAATAATGGTACAGTTAGTTCAGATAGAATAGTAGATTTCTTTAATGGAGGACAATCTTTATCTCAAAGTTTAGTTCAAGTAAATGAAACTATAATTAATACAAAATCAGATTTAGAGAAAACAGACCAAGAAATAAAAGCTACTTTACAAGAAACAAAAACAGAAGTTGATACATTAACTAATACTGTTATAACTCAACAGACTACTATAAATGAATTAAAAGAAACAATTAATGGTTTACAAAATCAATTATCTGTTTCAGGTGGTGCTAACTGGATAAGAAATTCAGTCGGAATATTCGGTAATGAATTTTGGAGTGGAAATGTTGTATCTTATACAGATACTGATGTTCAATTAAATAATGAAGCTAGAAATGCTATTCAATTACAAAATGGTTCTATTATGCAAGAAGTTTTTAATTTAAGAAATGGTATTTATAATTTATCATTTAATTATAAAAAATTAAAATCTTTAGCTGAAGGAAGTGTAACAATAAATGGTGAAACAATTAATTTAACTCGTTCAAGTTGGACTTCTATTGAAAGAGTATTAGATATTAGAGATAATCATTTTGAAATAACATTTACTGCTGATACTTCAGCATCATTTTTAATAAGTGATTTAATATTAATTGCAGGAGCAGATAAACAAGTTTGGACTCAAAATAATAATGAAACAACTACAGATACTGTTCAAATAGGAAAAGGTATTAAAGTTGAATCTAGTACAATGAATATATATACTAAAATAGATGCTGACGGAAATAGAATATACAATAGAGATACAGGTAGAGCTGTCGCAACTTTTACAGATAAAGGAACTGAAACAGCAAACTTAGTAGTTGAACAAACAGCAGATATTGCAAAATTATATATTCAACAAGTAGATGGTCAGATATGGTTAAGTTCTTTAATATAAAAAGGGAGGATAAATATGGCAAGTGGAACAATTAATTTATCAAGTAATATAAGCACTCTAGCAGGAAGAATAAATTGGAACTCTACTTCAAATGGGAGTGTAAATAATAGTTCAAATGTATATGCAGAACTTCAAATACACCGTACAGATTCATATACAACAACAGGTACTTGGAATGGTAGTTTAACCATAGATGGAAAAACAGAAAGTTTTAGTTCTCATTTAGCAATAAGTTCAAGCTGGGTTACAATAAAATCTTTTACAAAAAATAATATTGCTCATGATAGTGATGGAAAGAAAAGTATTACTATTAGTGGTTCTTGTAATGGTCCTTCAGGAACAACTATGGCAGGACATTCTGTCTCTGGAAGTTCATCTGTTACTTTAGATAATATTCCTAGATATATTGCTAATTTTTCTTATACAGCTAAACCTTCTATAAATTCTATATTTATGGATTGGACTACTGAAAATGATTGTAGTGCAGTAAGATATGGAACTAACCCTAGTTCTTTAACTGAAATATCTGCTTCTGGTAAAAGTGGAAGTTTTGAAATTAAAGATTTGAATCCAGATAATCAATATACTGTTTATTTAAATTTCAAAAGAAAAGATAGTGGATTATATAGAGCTGAAAATTATAGCTTTACTATAAGAACTACTACAGTTCCACAATTAAGTTCTGTTCCTAATGTTGTAGTTGGTTCTAGTCATACTATAACTTGGACTAGAGCAAGTAGCTCTACAGCCGTATATACAACATCTTTAAAATTATGTAAAACAAACAATGAAGTTATACAAGATTTTGGTCAAGTAACTGGTACAAGTAAAAATATTACACCAGATTCTAGTTTGATTTATCCATTAATGAAAAATAGTAACAGTTATACTGCAAGATATATTTTAACAACAACTTCTAATGGCAAATCTTATACAAGCTCAAAAGATTTTACATTTACTCTATCAGGCAGTAATCCTACTTTTAGTAATTTTACTTATGCAGATACTAATAGCACTACTATTAATTTGACAGGAAATGACCAAATATTAATAAAAGGATTTTCAAATAATAAAGTAACAATAACTTCTTCAAATAAAGCTACTGCTAAAAATGGTGCTACTATGAAAAGTTATAAATTTTCTCAAGGAAATCAAACTACAACAGCTAATTATTCAAGTAGTGGTACAGTTACTATGACATTAAATAATATTGATAGTAATATTATGTCTGTATATGCTATTGATAGTAGAGGAAATTCAACAGAAGCAAGAAAAGAATTAAGTAGTTCTTATTATAAAGATTATAGTCGTATGGAAATAAAATCATATTCTTTAGAAAGAACTAATAATGGAGCTGGAACTAATGTTACTTTATCTTTTTCAGGAACATATTGGAATCAAAGTTTTGGAAGTGTTACTAATAGTATAAACTCTATTACTTATCAATATAAAGAAACTACTTCAAATTCTTGGAGTTCATCAACAAGTTTAAATTATTCAGCATCTGGTGGAACATTTAGAGTTTCTCAAAGTATTCGTGGTGATTTAGGTGCTGATGGATTTACTATAGGAAAATCTTTTAATATTAGAATAAATACAAGAGATAAACTTGAAACTAGAACTACAGAAATAACCCTAGGTAGTGCAGCTCCTGCTATTGCTATATATAAAGATAATGTAGCAATAGGACAAAAATATGATACATCAGATAATATTAGTAAATTACAAATTAATGGAGATATTGGTTTACCTGCAAGTTCAAGTTTAAATTTTAATAGAAAGCCTATATTTACACATATTGGTAGTTCTAATACAACATATATATCTACCTCAACTACTGATGGATATATACGTTTTAGACCAAATGGTGAAGATAGGATTGATGGGCAAGTTTATTTAAGGAGTGATGGTTGGCTTATTGGAAATACATTTGTAGGAGCTTTATCAGGAAATGCTTCAAGTGCTGATACTGCTACTACAGCTACTACTGCTACTACTGCTAATAGATTAAAAACATCAAGAAATATAAATGGAGTTAGCTTTGATGGTTCTCAAAATATTAATTTAGGTACTGTATTATATGAAAATGGTTCAGGTACAAATGGAACTGTATCATTAAATAGTTCAGTATCAAACTTTACTTATATTGAAATTTATTTTCAAGATACATCTAGCCTTAGACATAATAGTGTAAAAGTATATCCTGTACATGGAAATCAAGTAAGTGCAGCAATATTTAATAGAAATACTAGTTCTTCATCTACTATAAGAACTAATGTAAGAACTTTAAGTGTTTCTGGGTCAACAATATCAGTTCTTGATTATATAGTAAAATTTTTACCTGAAACAGCTACTTATGATTCAAATGAACAAAAAATACATAAAGTTGTAGGATATAAAGGAGTATAAAATATAAAAATAAAATAAATAAGGAGGTATATAATATGGCTTTAAGTAAAGAAATTGAATTAGAAAATGGAGTAATAGTAAAATATCATAGGATAGTTAGTATAAATAAAGTAACTAATCAAACTAATATTATTGAAGTAGCTTCTTATACAAGTAAAGAAAAGAGACAAGAAGAAAAAGACTATTATACAAATACAGAAGAATATAAACCTATGAATGTTTTTATAGACACTAAATATATAAATAAAGAGTATGATGAAAAAGAAACAATACAAGATGCTTATGATTATTTAAAAACTATAGAACCATTTACAAATGCTATTGATGTATAAAAAAATACCCTATAAAGGGTATTTTTTTTTAGAATGGTAAGTCATCATTGTTAGCAAATTGAGATGTAGGAACATCTTCGTTACTATCTCCTATGTTTGAATTATTATTTGAATTATTATTGTTATTTCTATCTCTCATATATTGCTCATAATCTTTATAAGTTCCATCTAATAATTTTACTTTAGGAATTGGAGCTTCTTCTATTTTTTCTGTACTTCTAGCAAATCTACCTCTACAAAATGTTATTGTATTTCCTGTAGATGGAAGTACAAATTCTTCCAATCCAAATACTAATCCAAATTTTTTACCTATTAAAGTTTTTTCGTCCCAATTAGATTTTATCCAATCATATCCTGGATTAGAGTGTTCTACTGATGTTATAAAAGTTTTAAATAATTGTTTTACAATATCTTCAGAATCATTTTTTGGTATTGTAACATCAAAATATCCTTTCCATTTAGCAGTCATAGCATCTTTTTCAGCATCATTTTTAAATTTTCTTTCATAGAATCCTGCTTGTTTATCAGGTTCACATATATCTATTTTACATCTTAATTTTGAAAAAGTCTTATTATCTTTAGTTGTATAATCTTCTTGTTTAACATCAAGTATTTTACAAGTATGTCCTCCTACTTCTAATCTTTCTCCATAATCATTAGTTTTTACATTTTCATATCCTTCAAATGCTTGCATAATTAAATTTCCTCCTTTTTATTATTTACAATTTCTACTTTTTGATTATCTACAATTTCTATATAATCATCTTTAAATTGTCTTTCAGGTACATATCTAATTAGTTTATTTTTAATATTTATTAAAATATAATCTCCATCATCACAATTTATTATATCATTTCCATTTTTTAATTGAAGAACATCTCTATATTGAACAGATTGCCTTACAAATTGATAATCTTTTTCATCTAAATATTTGCCTATATCAACATAAAATTGTGGCTTATTATATTCTATTTTTATAGCAATATATTCTTTAGTTTTAGGTATAACTTTCATTATTATTTTTCCTCCTTATAATTATTATCCATATTAATAATCCTTTAATGCTTCAAGAACTAATGTAATATCATTAGGTATAAATTCTTTATCAAATGCTCCTTTTGGTGTTTTAGCTGTGCTTTTATTGGCTCTTGTTTCAAATATATAATTACCATCTATAGCTTTGGCAAGTAATACAGTAGTAAATTTACTTTCTAATGAAATTTTATCTAGTTTCTTTCCACTTGTTTTTATTCTAGTAAAAGAGTAACCATCATCTGTTCGTTCTGTTTGAGTATGACAAACAAAAATTATTGTTAAGTCATCTCTATAAGAATATGCTCTATCTACAATATTCCAAACAGAAGTTGCTAAATCTATCCATTTATCATAACCTTTTTCTTTTGACCTACGCATTTCATCACCTATCATAATACCATTTAAAGTATCTATAACAATGTATTTTATTTCAGGTCTAGTATCATTTATTCCTTTGATAATTGTTTCTACATCATTTGGAAAATCTGTAACATAATAATTTTTATTTTCTTTATTATATTGAAGTTTCCAATTTTTCCAAGATAAACCTTTTTTATCAGCATCAATATAATAAGTTTGTTTAGGGTCTAATTTTTCCATTGATGTAGTTTTTCCAGAGCCACTTTCACCTGCTATACATATTACTTTCGACATTATATTCCCTCCTTTCTTACATAAATTTTGTTTTCATATTCTATTGCATCTATATAATTTCCATCTTCTATATAAAGTATATTGTTAGGTATATCAACTCCACTAAATATAACTGCTGCTCCAAATAATGCAAAAAATAACATAATTATATAGCATATAAATTTTAATGCATCTAAAAAATCTTTCATATTATTTTATCTCCTCAAATTTTTCTATTTTCTTTTTTAATTTACAATAATCACAAACTCCACAAGCTATTGGTTCTATTTTTCCTAATTTTATATCATTAAATCTAGGAACTAAGTCAGCAAATTTTTCTAGCTCTAAATCTAGTAATCCATAATCAAATGATAAAGCTTCAATATCAGGAATATCTTCTTTAGTTGTAGCTATAAGTCCAATTTCTTTAGGTTCTTTTCCAAAGTTTTGTTTTACTAATTCTCTATATACTGCTAACTGTAATGGATAATTGTAAACATAATACCAAGGAGCATAAGCTTTTTCTTCTTTTATCCATTGTTCTTTAAAGTCTTTCATACATTTAAAATCATATATAGAACAATCTGAAGTCTTAAATAAATCTAAGCAACCTTTAATTTTTACTTTATTTATTTCTCCTGTAAGAATAACTTGTTTCTCACAAGAATCTACAATATTAGTTAAAAAGGGTTGTTGCATAAACTTATCAGCTGCGTTTAATACTTTCTTAAATTCTGATTTAATTTCTCCTGTTGTAGCCCCTCTAGTGGATATAATTTCAGGGTGTTGCGACATAAATAATTCTTTATTACCAGTAACAATAGATTCAAACATTTGTCCTTCTAAAAAAGCACTTTTATCAGCCTTTTCTATTTCTCCAGTAACCAAAGCATAAGCTTTAGCTTCACAATTCATAAATTCTTTAAATTGTGAAACACTCATATATTCTTGGTCCATTTCTAAACTATAATAATTTTCAGCATTTAACATTATTTTTTCTCCTTTATTATTGTTTTTCTAATAGGTTTTTTATATTCTGTCTTTTTATCTAAATCGTCTTTTAATCCTTTTACAGCTATTTTTAGATTTTTATTTTTCTTTTCTAAAAACTTATTTTTGTAATTTAATTTCATTGCTTTTTCATACCATATAATTAAATATAGATAACAAATAATAAATAAAAATGTCATAATAGCAGTAAAAATATATTCTATATTTCCTAAAAATACTTGAACAATACAAGCAATTAATGCAATAAAAAATGCAAAACATACTAATACATCTGTTTTATCCATAACTTTTATGCAAGTAGATAGAAAATTTTTTAAGTATTTTTTTATTTTTATAAATATTTCTTTTGTTCTTTTCATGAATATCCTCCCTTCTATAATTCAATTATTTTTAAATCATTACTATTATTAGTTTTAGTTGCAATTATCTGTAAGCCTTTTTCTCTGCATATTTTATAAAGTTCATCTCTATTTGTATCTGAAAGTTTTTCAACTCCATCAATTAATATTAATTTCAAGTTATTAGAATTATTTAATGTAACATCTACACATAACATTAATTTTTGTCCTTCTGATAAATTATTTATTGGAAGTCCTTTTACAAGAGGAATACCATTTTCAACAGTTAAATCTTTTACTGGAATTTTTGCAGTTTTTAGTATCTCTCCTGGCAAATTTCTAGCAAGTTCAATTTTATCAGTTAATGCTTGACTTTGTTGAGATAATTTTTCTATGTTGTTTCTCATTTCTAACATTCTTTCGTATTCGTTGATATGACCTTTCATTTCTTCTGCAATTTTTAAGTCATTTTCTAATTGTTCAGTTGGTTTCTTTTCTTTACTAGCCCATTCGTTAGCAACTTTAATATTATCTTCTAGTTTTGCTACATTAGAATTAAATATTCCTTTTACTTCCATTTCTTCAATAGAATATTTATTATCTAAATTTTCTAAATCTTTTTTTAGTTCAATTATTTTAGTTTCATATTCTTTAATTTTGTTTTCAATTTCACTTTTTTCATTATTCTTTCTAGTATTTATATTGGCTATATTAGAATCATATTCACCTTTATAACCATTTATAGTATTATCATAATTTTCTTTATATGCAATAGACCTATCTATTTTTTCATTGTAATCTTTTATTTTATTTAATTCTTCATATTTGTCAGATAAAGTATAAGTTTTCCATTTATCATATTCATAATTTTCTGGAATATCTTTAGCAATATCATTAACAATAGCATTTGCATTCCTTATATTTCTATTTATTTCTTCTCTGTCTTGATAATATTTTCCGTCTTTATCTTGTATTTCATTTAATATTTCAAGAATAGATTCTGACATATCTACTCCACTAGGTATTTCTCCAAATTTTGCTTTGATGTATTCTTCTTTATTTTCATTAAATTCTATTAAATCTAAAAGTAATTTGTTTTGCTCTTTTTCTGACATATTAAGAAATTCTACAGGATTTAATTGTAATGGTGTAAATATGTCTTTTAAAAATGTTTCAGGAGAGTTTATTTCATTTCCATTTTCATCTTTTACAGATTTATAATCGCTTTTATCTACTCTCTTTTTTCTATCAATAGTTATTCCAT
Source organism: uncultured Bacilli bacterium (assembly GCA_947629035.1). GTDB lineage: Bacteria > Bacillota_I > Bacilli_A > RF39 > UBA660 > CANRCE01. Next base: position 11,516 of record CANRCE010000018.1, read on the forward strand.
TATCAAGTTTTATGTAAATTCTACCTTCTTGTTCTCCTTGTTTTACAACATATTTTCTTGGACTAGAATTAGTTAAGGCTAATTTAATTGCATCAAGTACAGAAGATTTTCCAACACCATTGTTCCCTTCTAACTGTATAGATTTATCATCAAGTTCTAATTGACTAATTCCATATAAATTTTCAATAATTAGTTTACTTATTTTCATAATTCATTTCCCTTTCTATATATAATTTATATATAATATATATAATAACAATAAAAAAGTCAAGCACTTTTTATAAAAATACTTGACTTTATTTTTATGTTTATAAATCCTTGTAAATGTTTTTTGCGATTGTTTTATCTACAAATAACTTACTTTCTTCATTCAAGTTTTCATAAAAAATTCCATTATAATAAATTTCTAAAATTTCTACTAATTCAAATTTCTCAATTTTAAATAATTTAAAAGTAATATTTTCTCCAATAAAATTATTAATTCTTTGTTCACATAATTTGTAATAAATAGATATAAAATTTAATTCTTTTGTTATTTTATTTTCTAATGATTTTACTTGTTCATTAAGTTGATTATAAGTTTCAATTTTTTCTTGATATTTTATTTTTAATAGTTTAATTCGTCTTAAATTGTCTAAACTTAGTTCATATTTCTGAATCCTATCCTTTAATTTTATAAAATCATCAGAATTTACGTTAGGTTGCATTTTAAGCTGTTTCTCTACCTTAGACATATCATTTGCTGTTTTGTTCTTTAAATTCTCTAATTTTAAAACCTCAACAGACTTTTTTGTGTAAAAGTTAAAATCTTGATTTTGAAATTGAATATCATTGTTTAAAGAAATAGTAATTTCTTTTTGTTCTTTAACTAACTCATTTATTTTTGATTCTAAGTCTGTTTTTCTCTTTTGATATTTTGATAACATTTTATCTATATCATTTATTTTTTCGTTTAAGCTTTTTTCTACTTTATTTTTATTTCTTTTATTCTCTAATTTAGAATTACAATACGGACATAAATAAATATCATTATTTAAACTTTCTAACATTTGAACAATTTCATCTTTATTTATTATTGTTTCTTCTATATTTTTATTTATGTAATCTAAATCATTTTTTAAATCTAAAGTTTTTTCTTTTAGATAAAAGAGTTTCTCTTGTTTTTTCTTAATATCTTCATCTAAATTTTTTTTCTTTTTTTCTAATTCTTTATTATCTTTTATTTGTTGCATTTCAATTTGTTGATTAAATGTTTCAATCTTTGTTTTATATACATTAATTTTATCTTCTAATTTTTTAATATTTGAATACAATGTAGAATAAGTCTTTTTATCAACTTGCAACATTCTTAAATAATCTTCTTCTTTCCAAGAAGTATTATATAGATATGCTGAATTTATTGTTTCTCTATAATTAGAAATTTCTTTTTCTAAACTATTAAAAGTTTCTTTTATAGAAGAATAATTTGTATAATCAAAAGTATATTCTTCAAAAACATTAACATCTAACAAATCTTTTAAATTAGTGTCGTAAACAATAACCTCACTATTTGTGGGTTTGGGAATAATGTTAAGTACATTTATTCTATTCATTTTTTCTCCTATTTTGTTAAAGAAAAAATATATTTCATCTTATCATTATCTAACATTCTATTTTCTCTAATTTGTTTTTTTGATAAGTTCTTTTTATTTGTTTTATAATCAGGACAATAAATATGTTTTAAATTGTCATATTTTTTTAAACAAATATTATGTTTACAATGTAAAGTATTTTTAATTGAGCAAAAACAACACATTTTTTCTCTAAAAATTTTAAATAATTCTTCTTCCATTGTATCTCCTAAAAAGGATTAAAACAAATATATAGATAAGAATTATAAAGCATATTTTAATCCTTATAAATATATTATAATTTCCTAACTAGAATTGGAATTTATTTTTTATTAAAGAAGGTTATGAGGATTTATGAATAATCCATTATAAACAACGATTGATAGGTAACTTTTTATAAATAATTATTTATCTAGTATCAAACTATTTATCAACTTAATATGTAGATAGAGATTTGCACTCTATATGAAAGCCTTCAGATAACCAACAACAGCTTTCCTTAAAAAAATTTCATAAAAAATTTTAAAAAAAGAAGATGGTTTTAAGAGTGTCTACTATTACTAAATAATTTAGTTTTACCATATAACTATTTATTATAGGGGGGAGATAATTATATGTCTATTCCACCACTACATATTATTTATTTTCCTGTAGAGCCGAAACCTCCATTTCGTTCTCCATCAGCAACATCATCATCTGTTTTTTCATATTTTACAAATATACCTTGCATCATTTTATCTCCAGCTTTTAATTCAACATCTTCATCTAACATATTGTAAAATAATCCGCCAATTTCTCCTTCATTGTCTGCATTATTATAGAAATCGCTATCCACAACCCCGAACACCGATTTATTATAATTAATCCTTTTTTCTTTGGATTAGAACTTCTATTAAATAGAAGTAAAGTTTCATCATCTGGAAATTGAGCTTTTATTCCTGTAGGAACTAATGTTATTTGATGTGATTTACAAACAACATTTTCACAACAGAAGAAATCATAGCCTGCACTTTTAGCTGTACTTCTTTGTGGTAATTTCATACAAATTGGTCCGTCAGCATCACTATCTTTTATTCTGTTTAAACGATTAACAAATTCAAATTTTCTCATCTTATGTTACCTCCATTTATATTTTTTTGTTTATAATATTATATAATATTATATAAAAAACATCAATAAAATATATATAAAATTTTATTTATTTTTTTAATGATTCTATTATACACTCATAACATTTATTATTACATTCAGTTTTTACACACCAAATTTTTGTTTTATCTATTTCATTTATATATTTTGCTAATTTTATTATTAATTCATTATTACTTTTATTTTTTTCTGATAAGTTTTTATTTTCAGCTAATAGTTTTTTATTTTTATCTTTAAATACAGAGTTTGCTGCAATAAGCATTGGTATTTTTTCATTTTCATATTTATTTATTTTAAAATCTTTATATTTATCTTCTTCAATAATTTCATCTATTTCTTTTATAATTGAATCTTTAAATTTATAAGAAACTATATAACCCTCATTTTGATAAGGAACAAAATCTTCATTAGTATTTATATGAGTAAAGTTATATAAATTATGATATTTCTTTTTAAAATCTTTTGAATTTTGCATTTTATCCTCCTACTAAAAACCATACAAAGCATTATTAGTATTGATATTATTATCTTCAATTAATTTATCCATTTTATTTTTTATTTCAAGTAAGACATTTATATATTTATCCCACTCATTAGGATTAGATTCTATATATTTACACCCATCATAATATCTTTTTAACAATTTATTATATTCTTGTTTATAATCTTCCATTATTTATTTCTCCAATAATTCTTGTAATATATTTATTTGAGCTTCATTTTTAATATCTAAATCCAATCTTCCATTTGGTATTTTTTTCTTTTTTAATTCTTCTATCTTATTTTCTAATTTCTTTTTAGTAACAACTTCATCTTTAGATACAATTACAATTCCAGTTTCAGTTTTTGCTATTGCATATAATTTATTAGGTTCAATTTCTTCTAAATAATGTACAAGTTTTAAAGTATTTTCAAAATTTCTTCCACTACAATAACCACCTATACAAATTTGAAAATCTTTTTTCTTCATACTATTTATCCTCCAATAATTCTTGTAAAATTTCTTTTGCTAGATTTAATACTATTTCATCTATTGTTGAATAATTATTCTCTTTTCGCAATTTTAAAATTTTATTATTTAATTTGTCTATTTTATCTTCTATTTTCTTTTTAGGAATAGTTTGAAATTCTATATAATTTTTTATTGTTAATATTGCTTCATCTTTTGCAATTTGAGGATTTATACAATCATCTCCATCATTACCATATTTACATTGCAATTCTGGGTCTCCTTCTAGTATTTTAAATGCTTCTGATAATTCCATTTTTTATCCTCCTTTATTATTAAATCCATCTTATTATTGGTTCTCCCTTAAAACCTTTTTGCCATATATACCAACAATAACAAGTTGGACTACTCATTTTTTTACTCATATCTCCATTTATATAACAAATCTGTCTTGAACTATTTACATATACATACTTTGGTGGATATTTTTCAAATAACTTTTTTCTTGCTTGTCCTTCTAAAAATTGTATCTTCAAAAACATTATTGTGTAATAACCTTCTGCTTGTATATCCAACGAATGTTGTATAAATTCTTCAGCATATTTATATGGTGGATTTGTTAATATATCTCTTTCAAGTGGATATGTTCTATTTTCTTTAAGAAAATCAAAGAAATCATCTCCATAACCTCTATTTATAATATCTGTACTAAAAACATTGTAACCTCTTTCTTTTAACACTTCACTTAAATGACCTAAACCGACAAGATGGTTCTAAAATTTTGTTATGTAATTTAATTTCATCTTCATTTAATTTATCTAAAAATATTTTAAGTGCTTTGGGGTCAGTTGTATAAAAATCATTTTCTTCTCTTTCTTTTTCACTATGGTTACTTGCACCTAATTGAACAAAAGTACTTTTTTTATTTCCTATCCAATCTTTCATTTATCCTCCTAATATTATTTATTTAATATTATTTTTCTTAAAATTTATCTGCATCATTTGCAAAATTATTTTCTGTCCTATCTATCCATTCTTTCATTGCTCTTACTATATCTTCTCTATTTGCATTACTAACATACATTATTTCTCCGTCTTTTTGTTCTCAAAATGGAAAAGCTAAAAGACAGAATCCGAATCCATCTGGTAATCTATCATCAATATTCTTAGCAATATTATGTAATCTTGCCTTTACTTTAAATTGTTTTTTTTCTAAATTATTATCATTTTCCATTTACTTTTCCTCTACTTTCTTTTCAAAATATTGTTTTATACAAGGTTTACAATTAATTTCTTTACATTCATTAGTTTCTTTATCATACCCATATTCACAAGGTTTTCCATTTTCAAAAAATTTGTGCATTGTTCCTGGTATTTTTTGATATAATTTATAAAAACTACCTACCATTTCATTATTTATTTTATTTAACTTATTATTTTCTTGTTCTAGTTGGTCTATGTATTGTAAAAGTGTTTCTATTGCCTCTGCCATCTCGTCTACTGTATAATCTATTTGCATTTGTAATCTTGTAAATGTTTCATATTCTCGTTTGCCTTTTTTATTCTTTTTACCACATAATAATCTACATACCTTTTTTGCTTTTTCTATTTCTTCTTTATCCATTTATTACACCTCTATTCCTAAAACTTTATAACTTTCTTTAAAATATTCACATATAAATTCTTTTTGTTTATCATTTATTAATTTTAATTCCTTTTCTGTATCGTGTTTGTAACTGCCATAAGGACAACCCATACAACCTGTTCTTTCTATATATTTATAAACTTTTGGTATTTCTATATTATATTTTTCATATATTTTATTTTCTAAATCATCTGTTAAATCCCATAAAGGAGTAAATTTCTTGTCTTTAGTAAAACAACTTGTATATTGAGTTTTTCTTAATCCACTTTCATTTCCTCTAACACCCAAAATAGGTTTTAATCCACTTTCTTTTTCAAATTTCCTTGCTGGTTTTTTTTTCAAAAAGGTACAACATTTAGGACTTATTTTATGAATTTGATTATTTAATAAAAGTTCCTTCGCTGTTTTATTTAACTTAAATCTACCCTTAACATTTTCTCCATTTGCAAATTTTCCTGTTACCCTTTCAATTAAATATGGCTGTCTTGAACCATTTTGCCATCTTGAAATCATATCGTCTTGCCACTTTGAGAAACAAGGTATTCCGTATTTTTCTTTTATTTCAAATGGTTTCATTGTTGGTAACAATACTTTATCGCAGTATTTATAAATCCTATCTCTTATTTCTGGATGTTCCATATATGTATTTATTCCTATAATTTTTATCCCATCTATCTTTGCATATTCTTTTATAAACCAATATAGTAAATGACTATCTTTACCACCAGAATAGCTTAAATAATATTCTTTAGGATTAATCTTATTAAACTTCGTTTTTAAATCATATAAATACAAATCTACTATATCCATCCTAACTCCTTTACTTTTTCATTTATTGCTTGCAACTCTTGCATTGTTATATGACAATTTTCTCCTGTGCTAAATCCAACTGAAAATTCTTTATCTAATTTTTCAAAAACTATTTCTTTATCAACATAAAGTCCCGTTTTTTCATAATTTAATGTTTCATTATCATTTACAATAATCTCATATCCTAATTCTTCAAACATTTTGTCTGCTTTACTCATAATTTTTTTTCTCCTTAATTTAAAATTATTACATTATCAATTCCGTCTAGTTATACCAACATAAAGGACTTTAATTTCATCATTTTGTCTTAAAAAAGGTTTTTGTTTTAATGGGAAGTTTCCCCATAATAATACATTTGGACTTTCAAGACCTTTAGATGTATGAATAGTTAATAACTTTACTTTATCTTCTGCCATACATTGTCTCATTTCGTCTAATGACATTTCTCCTTTTCTAAATGAAATATAAGGTATATTGTTTTCTATTAGAGCCTGTTCCATTTTGGCTAAATCTTTGTTAGTTCTAACTAAGATAAACCAATCTTTGTAATTCTGTAATTTTTTCAAGTAATTATTTAATTTAAGTTTGCTATCTATTGTAACATTTCCTTGCTTTCCAGATTTACATTCACTTTTCATATTTATAATATCTGATGCTTGAGATATTACTTGGTTTGCAATATAAATTATTTCTTTTCCACTTCTGTAATTGTTATTAAGGTAATAAGTTTTCCAACTTGGATTTTTAATTAAATTTATAAAGTAACTTACATTTCCACCTTTAAAGCCATAAATAGCTTGTTTTTCATCTCCAACATAGAAATAATTATCAGCATTTAAAGCTATAAAAAAGTTCTTTTCTAAAGGTCCAATATCTTGATATTCGTCTACAAACAAATATTCTATTTTACCATTTATACTTTTAAAATATTCTGTAGTTTTTCTTAATAGTTCATCAAATGTTATTACATTATGTTTTTTACATAATGTTTTTAAAGTGTCTTTATAACTATCGTCTTTTATTTCATCTAAGAAAACATTTAATTCATATTTTTCACTAGAATTTAAAAGTATATCTATATCAGATTCTTCTTTTAATCCTGAATCTATTTTCTTTTTTAAATCTTTATATTGTAAATATTTATCCATTGTAAGATATTTTGCTTGTAATGATATAAGAACATTCATAAATTGGTCTTGTATTTCATCATTGAGAAGTTTATAATTTTCACCTGAATTTTTAAATATTTTATTTGCAAAAGAATGAATTGTTCCTATAAAGCAATCTCCACTTCCTTCAACATCAACAAGTCTTTCCTTCATTTCTTCAGCAGCCATATTGGTATAAGTTATTGCTACTATATTTTGAGCTTCAACACCATCATTTAAAAGTCGTTTTATTCTTTCTATTAAAGTTCTTGTCTTACCAGAACCTGCTCCAGCTTCAACAATTATTCGTGGTTCATTTGAATTTACTATTTCTAATTGATTTTCATCTAACATTATATCCTCCTTCTAAAATTCATTAAAAAATTTTACTATAAATAAATTAATAAATGCTGTAGCAGTTAATTTGGAAATATTATATTTATTTTTTATAGATTCTTTTATATTTTCTAAACTATGTCTTAAAGCTCTTTCTGTAGTTCTTGGAGTATCATTAAAAATATTGCCGACATATTCGTATAATTTCATAGTTTGTAATTTACTACAAGGATTCTCATAAACCTTTGATAATAAACAAACCCAATATTTAAAACCTTTACTAGAAATGTCTACTCCTAATTCTAATAATTTATCTGCTATTTTTAATTCTATATCTTTATTATTTTCCATTTTTATTCCTCCCTTTTTCCAATAAAAATATTCAAATAATTTATCAAATGCTTTACTAAAAGGACTATCATCTAAATCAAGAACTTTAGCATCTTCTAAATCTTTTGAAGTAATAATTGTAGGTTTTTCTAATTTAATGTATTCATTTTCCATTTTTATTCCTCTTTATTTAATCTCTTAGATAATTCTTCAAGTAGTTGGTCAGTTGTTGCTTCATTTAATTTAATATAATCTTGAACTGGTATATATTCTTTCATAATAATTGCCATATTGTTAACTCCACTTTCAGGAGCTTCAATGACTTTTACTATCTCCCAACCTTCATACTGTTCAATATTTTTACACAATATATATTTATATTTTTTCATTATTATTTTCCTTTCTAACTAATTCTTTTATATCATCAATAGTATTTCCTCTAATAGAAGATAATACTGCCACATTATTTTTATCTAAAAATTCATCTAATGACATATCTTTTCTAAAAATATCCCAATTCCTTATATAAGGTGTATTATCTGTATTAAATCCTAATTCTCTGCAAATATGATATTTATTTTTATCTAATTTTTTTACTAATTCTTCAAATTCCTTTAAATCTATTTTCATCATTTATTTTATACTCCTTTTCTCTAACTGATTTTATATCACTAAAATATATTCCATATTCTTCTAATTCTTTTTTATAATCTTCAGGATTGTATTCGCCTTTTCTAAACATATCTACAGTAATAAACATATCTTGTAAAAAATCACATAATCTATCTTTTCCAAATTTAGTCTTTTCATTAAAATGTAATGTATAAGCTATAGCTAAACAAAAAGTATCAATACAGTTTCCTAAATCTTCTTTAAAAACTCTATTATATTCTTTTTCAAAATTTTCTTTAACTTGATTTTCAAATTGTACTCCCCATTCCATAAGTTTCATTTTATTTTTTTCTTTAGCAGCTTTCTCTAATCGTCTAATTTCTGCTGTTGAAAATAAACTATTAGAATTATTTTCTTTATTTTGTATATAATTATTGTCGTTCATTCTTTGATATTCCTCCTTTTTTAGTAGCTTGTATAAGATTCAAATCAAATTTTGAAAAACATTCTTTAAACTTATAATTAATTTCTTCATATAAAAACATATCATCATTTATTTTCTTTACAAATTTATAAGTTTTATTGTTTTTATTATATATCTTTGGTATATTCATATTTATTTATCCTCCAATAGTTCTTGTAAAACTTGTATATCGTGTCTATACAATGGTATTTCATTACTATATCGTTCACTTTCACTTACATCATCAATTAACTTTTCGTATTCTTTTATCTTATCTTCTATTTTCTTTTTAGGTATTGAATTTTGTAATTCTGCTAATACTGTTTCTATGGCTTGTATATCTAATTCCATTGCAATTCTATTTTCTGTTGGTTCTATTTCTTTTTTTAATATTTGTATCGCTTCTTCTAATTCCATAACTCCTCCTAAACCTTATATTCTATACTTGAAAATTGCTCTTTTGTTACTATATTATCGCCTTCTTTAATATCTTCATTTGATAATAAATGACCAGTCAACAATTGTATTCTTCCATTTTTAAGTTTATGTATTATTGGTATTCCATTATAATAATCGCCTTTTCCTATTAGGTTTATTATTTTTTTTGAATGTTTGATTATATAAGGTTTATTTGTATATATTTCTCCTCTAGTAAATGGACTACTATTAGGAGCATATAATACATACCATTTCAATGATGTGTCTATATCATCATTTTCAACTCTTAAAAGTTTTCCTAATGTTCCATCATTAGTTCTTACATATTCTCCAACTTCAATTTTATCGTTCATATTTTCTTTTCTCCTTATAATTCTAATTCGTTATGTTCTTTTATTTGTTTTAATTTGCTTACTACTTGTTCTAAATCATTTATTATTTTATTTACTGTTTCTTTTCTAGTTCCATCTAAATATATTTTACTTAATTCAAATATATACAATGGGTATTTTTTATTTGTATTTATATCATGCGTTATTCCATCTTCTTCTACTGTTGATTTATTATAGTAACTTTGTTTTATTGATAAATTCATATCATTTATTTTCATTTGTCCTCTCCATCTTAACCTATTTTTTTTATTTCTAAACAATTATGTAATACCATATCATCTATTACATATTTATAATGTTGTTTTAATTCTATTGCATTTTTATCTAAATTATTATCATCTTCTAAAACATAAGTTTCATAAATAAAATTCAAATAACTTTCTAAATCATTAAGTATTTTTATCATCTAATTCCTCTACTTTCTTTTCAAAATATTGTTTTACTTGCTCTTTATTATCCCATATAATGCCTTCTTCATATATTTTATCTGCCATTTCATCTATTATTTTATTTTGCTTATTATTTTCTTGTTCTAGTTGGTCTATGTATTGTAAGAGTGTTTCTGTTGCTGGATTTAATTCTAAATGTTTATATGTATCTCCTATTTTCCAACCACCACATCTATTATCTCTTTCTAATTTATCTCGCTGTATTTCGTTATTTATAAATTTATTCAATATTTCTTTTGCTTTTTCTATTTCTTCTTTATTCATATTTCAATCCTTTCTCTTTTAAATAATCATTTAATATTCTATCAAATTGCTCTATCATATTTGTTAATTCTTCATAAGTTTGATTATCATATTTTTGATGTAGTAAAGATGAAACTTTATGTGTAAAAGAAAATGATTTTTTTGCATATAAATATACTTTTTTATCAGGGTTTATTTCAGCCAACATATCAATTATTAAATCTAAAGAGTCATCTATTTCTTTTTGTTTATCTCTTTCTTGTTTTAAATCATCTTCATCTAAAAAAGAAAAATCTATATTTTCAAAATCACCATTAAAGAAATCTTCTATATCTTTAAAATCGCCCATATTATTTTTCCTCCTTTTTATTTTCTGCCGTTATATTCTCTGCTATTATATTAAAAAATAGTCTATACATTTTTCTTTGAAACCAATTAAGTTTTTTAGTTAAATAAATTGTATTATTTCCTACAATTAATTTAGATTTATATTTAGATGTTTCTACCTTAAATATAGGTTCTAACATATTTAGTCCTCCTTATTCTAATGGCATTTCATATACTTTAGGTTCATTATAATTATACATAACTTCCACCATACTAACATTAATATTTGTATGAACTT
>CANRCE010000019.1 GCA_947629035.1 uncultured Bacilli bacterium
AAAAATAAGATTTAATGCTAAAGTAGTAAATGAAATGGATGTAGAATTATCATATGGACTATATTACAAAGTGATAAATCAAGAAAATTTACCAAAAGAAGCAAAAGTTGCAGAAGTAACAGTTGATGATACAAAAAAAGCAACTGGAACAGTATCATCAAGTAATCCAGTAACAGTACCAATAGCAATAGTAAATAATAGCGAAACAGAAATAACTATAGAAATAGGAGTAGCAATGGGTTATTCAACAGATACAATGACTCCAGAAAAAATAATCTATGAAGAAGGACAAAAACCAATAACAGATACAATAACAAGTGAAGAAGCAGGAAATGAAAGCTGTAGTGTAACTGATAATTGTAGTTATAAATGCTATACAGTAGGAGATATAGTACATTGTGGTAATATGTGTAATGAAGAAATAAAAGAGAATCTAGATAAATCAGGAGTAAATGCACCAGATTTAGTTGAAGGATTAATACCAGTAATGTATAAAGATAGTAAATGGGTAAAAGCAGATGAATCCAATAGTGATTTTGAATATCAGTGGTATGACTATGGCCAAAAACTATGGGCAAATGCTGTACTTGTAAATAATACAAATAGAAATACTTATAAAAGTGCAGCAGCAGGATATGAAATAAATGCATCTGATATTTTAGCTTACTATGTATGGATACCAAGATATAAATACAAAGTATGGAATATAAATAAAACCATAGGACAATCTAAAATTGAAGGCTATGATCCTGAAAACACAGGAATAGATATCATTTTTGAAAATGGAACATTATCAACTGGAGAGATTAAATGTACAGACTATTCCTTTGCAACACCTAATGCAAGTACACCAAGTGAAACTTGTACAGGAAAAGATGGTGACTACTATACACATCCAGCATTCACTTTTGGAGATAAAGAATTAACAGGAATTTGGGTAGGAAAGTTTGAAGTATCAAATAATACGAATGAAATAAAAATACTACCTGGTGTTCCTAGTTTAACACGTCAGACTGTGTCATCATTTTGGGCAGCTATCCATAGTATGACAAATACAAATAACGCATACGGACTATCTGATACAAAAAGCGATAGTCATATGATGAAGAATATGGAATGGGGAGCAGTAGCATACTTAACTCACTCAAAATATGGAAGATGCACTAATAGTACTTGTACAGAAGTAACAATAAATAGCGATAAGAATTATACAACCGGAGGAGGAAGTAACAATGCATATGTAGAAAATGCAGAACAAAGTACAACTGGAAACATATATGGAATATATGACATGTCTGGAGGAGCTTTTGAATACGTAATGGGAAACGCGTCATCAATAAGTAAAAAATATGAATATAATGCAAAAGATGCAGGAGATCTTTTCACGTATAATACTGCTAATGCCAAATATCTAGACACATACGCATATGGAATAACAAATAATAATAATCAAGCAGCATATCATAGAGCACGTCTTGGAGATGCAACAGGAGAGGTCGTAAAAACAGCAGGTGTAAATGGTGGTTGGTATTCTGATTACTCGGACATTGTCTACTCCTCTTACCCGTGGTTTCTGCGTGGTGGTTTCTACAGTAATGGGGCTAGCGCGGGCGTGTTCCACTTCTACAACGGCAATGGTTATAGCAGCAGCAGCGACTCTGCTCGTGGTGTGTTGGCGCCTCTGGCCTAAGAGCAAAGAACGAATGTTCTTTGCGACTGGAGCAACATAAGTTGCGACTTTAGAGCATCACTATAGTGATGCGAAGACAAATGAACAATGTACGATTAAACACGAATAGGAGATAGATATGAAACAGATAAAACTTAAGCAAATTACTGATGAAGAAATAATGTGTATATAATGAATTCTTTAATTTTTCAAAATGGTACATATATTAATGCAACACTATATAGAATATTTAAAAAGAGTAAATGGAATACTCAAAATGATTAGATAAATTATTGCAAATTGGAAATGGAAAAAAGATAAAAAACATTCCAATTTAAGCATAATTTTCAAAAAAACTTAAACAAAAGTGATATGTTCATTTTAAACATATCACTTTGTTAACAGTGTTAAACTATAATAATTTTATATAGTTTTTTTTATATAAAAAGTTTTTATTTGTTTAAAAGGGTAGTATTAATAAGAAATAAGTTAATTTAAATACTTATAATTGTGCTAATGAGTTTAATTGATAATAGCAAAAATTAGTATTGTTTTTAGAAACTATTTAATATATAATATTATTATATCAATAAAACATTTAATTTTATTTAGAAGTGAGGTACTTTAAAATGTTTAAAAGACTTAAAAAAATATTAGGCTATAATTTTAAAACATTAATTGGTTTTGAAGCAATATATAAATTTTCTTCGACAGTTATATTTATACCTCTTTTTTTATCATTATTTAGATTGATTATGATAGCAAGTGGTTATCAGTATTTAACTTTTGAAAATTTCATATCTTTTTTAATTAATCCACTAACAATTATTTTTTTGTTTATATTATTATTAATAATAACATTTTATGCAATCATAGATATTAGTACTATTATTGTTATTTTAGATAGTTCTTATCAAGAAAAGAAAATAACAATAAAAGAGTCTTTGATTATAGCTTTAAAAAGAATTATTTCTATTTTTAAACTTAAAAACATTTATTTTATTTTTTTAGTGTTATTTTTAATACCATTTTTAAATATAGGAATTTCTTCAGGATTTATGACAACAATTAATATTCCAGAATTTATTATGGATTATATTACTAAAAATACAACTTTATCAATATTATACTTTATTTTAATAATAGTTTTATTAGTTGTTTTAGTTAAGAGATTATATGTTATACACTATTTTGTATTGGAAGGCTATGATTATAAACAAGCAAAGAAAGCAAGTTTAGCTTTAAATTCTAAACATAAATTTAAAGACTTTATGTGGATAATGATAACAGAGATTGTTACAGGATTATTTTATATTGGATTTGTTTTAATTGGAATTATCGCTATTAGCTTATTTTATAAGATTTTTAAAACAAATATATTAGGTTGTCTTTCAATTACTTTTATTTGGATACTTATGGCAATATCTTTTATAGTAATATTATTGTTATCGACACCTTTAGGATATGCTATTATAAGTTGTTTGTATTATAAGAATAAAGATGATAAAAAAGAAAAAATAAATCATATTAAAATAGAGGGTAAGGAAAAAATTAGAATAAACAAGTGGCTTAATAATTTAAAATATGTTGTCATTATATTAATAATATTTACCAGTTGCTTATTTACTTATTCAGTCATGCATGGGAAATATAATTTAAAGATAGAATATGTAAAAACGATGGAAGTAACAGCCCATCGGGGAGCTTCAATCGATTATCCAGAAAATACCATGAGTGCTTTTTATGGAGCAAAAGAATTAGGAGCTGATTACATAGAGCTTGATGTTCAGCAAACTAAAGATGAAAAATTAATTGTTTTACATGATACCAATTTAAAAAGAACAACAAAAGTTGATAAAAACACTTGGGAAGTTACTTATGATGAAATTAAAGAAATAGATGCTGGAAGTTTCTTTAGTAAAGAATATAAAGATGAGAGAATACCTTTATTAGAAAAAGTAATAGAATTTGCTGTTGATAATGATATTAAATTAAATATTGAATTAAAACCAACAGGTCATGAAGTTGATTTTGAAAAGTCAGTTGTCGAACTTATAAATAAGTATAATTTTAAAGATAATTGTGTAGTAACATCTCAAGTTTATGAAGTACTAGAAAAAATAAAACAATATGATAAAGATGTGAAGACAGTATATGTTATGAGTTTAGCATATGGAGATATTACGAAATTAAAATCAGCAGATAATTTTAGTGTGGAGGCCTCTAGTGTGAACAAAAAATTAGTATCATCAGTTCATAATGCTGGAAAAGAACTATATGTATGGACTGTAAATACAAATGATAGTATTAAAAAAATGGTTGATTTAAATGTTGATAATATTATTACGGATAATATTACTTTAGCAAAAGAGATTATTTATGCTAGTAAGACAAGTAATATTATTGAAAAATATATTTCTTTAGTAAATAAATTATTAGGTTAAATTAGTAAAAAATAAACTATGGAAGTTAGGAAGATATATGATGAAAATAATTTAAAAGAAACTAAAAAAGAAAGTGGTAGTGAAATAATGAAAATTTATATTATGGTAAATGAAGAAAAATTAGAGGCAACTTTAGAGGATAATATTTCCTCTTTAGCTTTTTATGAAAAATTAAAAGAAGGACCTCTTACGATTAAAATGGAAGATTATGCTAATTTTGAAAAAGTTGGAAATTTGGGATTTAAATTACCAACAGCTGATAAAAATATAAGTGTAAATGCAGGTGATATAATTTTATATCAAGGTGATAAGATTACGATTTATTATGATAAAAACAGTTATAATTTTACAAGATTGGGAAAGATTGATGATGTAGATAGTTCTTATTTAAAAGAAATTTTAGGAAAAGGTAGTGTTGAAGTTATTTTTTCTAAAGAAAAATATGACGAGTAAAGTAATATATTTTAAATAGTATATTACTTTTTTTAAATTCTTATCATAGGTATTGACAACTGTATATATTCTGTATATAATAGATATATACAAGAAGAGGTAATTATGGAAATAATAATAAGTAATTCAAGTGATGTTCCTATATATGAACAAATAAAGGAACAAATAAAAATGAAAATAATATCTAATGAATTAAAAGCAAATGAATTATTACCCTCAATAAGAGCTCTTGCAAGAGATTTGAGATGTAGTGTAATAACAACCAAAAATGCTTATGAAGATTTAGTTAAAGAAGGTTATGTTAAAACCATACCATCGAAAGGATTTTATGTTGCACAAATAAATATGAATATAGCTTATGAAGAACAATTAAACAAAATAGAGAATTTATTGGACAAAGTAGTTAATATTGCTAAAGTGAATAATGTTTCAAGAAAAACGATAAATGAAATATTAGATATACTATACGAGGAGGATGAATAGGATGGAAAATATTTTAGAAGTTAAAAATTTATGTAAAAAGTATGATAATTTTGAACTAAAAAATATTTCATTTATTTTGCCTAAAGGTATGATAATGGGTCTTATTGGTGAAAATGGTGCTGGGAAAACGACTACGATAAAGGCAATATTAGATATAATAAAAAAGTATAAAGGTGATATTAAAATATTTGGTTTAGATAATCGTAAGGATGATAAAAAAATAAAAGAGGATATAGGGGTAGTACTAGATGATATGTTTTTTCCAGAAATTCTTACCCCAAATGATATCGACAATTCTATGAAAGGAATTTATACAAATTGGGATTCAGAAATGTTTCAAAATTATTTAAAAAAATTTTCACTAGTTTCAAATAAACAAATTAAAACATTTTCCAAAGGAATGAGAAAAAAACTAGAAATAGTAACAGCTTTATCACATCACCCTAAACTTTTAATTTTAGATGAACCAACAGCAGGATTAGATCCTATTGCCCGTAGTGAAGTTATTGATATTTTTCAAAGTTTTATTGAAAATGATGATTGTTCTATTTTACTTTCAAGTCATATTACTACTGATTTAGAACGTGTTGCTGATTATATAACTTTTATTAATAATGGTGAGATTCTTCTTTCTAAAACAAAAGATGAGTTATTAGATAAATATGGTATTGTAAAATGTACTGAAGCAGAATTTAAAAAAATACAAAGAAATGATTATATAAAATATATAAAAAATAAATATGAATATGAAGTACTAGTTGAAAATAAAAATACTTTTAAATTAAAATATAAAATAAAAGTGATAGATAAAATTACCCTAGATGATTTAATGTTTTTAATGATAAAGGGGGAAGAATAATGATAGGATTTATAAAAAAAGATATAGCAATGATTAAAAATAATTTTAAATCTCTAGCAATTTTAATAATTATATATGTTGTAATGGGATTATTTGGAGAAATGGATATATCTTTCGTACTTCCTTTTATGGCTGTTATGATTATGATATCAACTTTTAGTTATGATACTTATAATAAATGGGATGCTTATTCTGTATCTTTACCTAATGGAAGAAAAAACGTGGTTAAATCAAAATATATAACAACACTTTTAATAATTTTGATAGTTTCTATTATCATAACTATTTTATCTATTTTAATTGCATATAATAAATCTAAAATAGTGAATTATGAAGAAATTTTATTATCAATGATGGGAAATATCTTTGCAACTTTATTAGTATTGTCACTTATGTATCCTACTATTTATAAATTTGGAATAGAAAAAGCAAGAATTGGTATATTTATAGCTGTCTTTGGAATAGTAATAATTTTTGGATTTATTTCTAAATTTATAGATTTTTCAAATTTTTT
Organism: uncultured Bacilli bacterium; assembly: GCA_947629035.1. Classification (GTDB taxonomy): domain Bacteria; phylum Bacillota_I; class Bacilli_A; order RF39; family UBA660; genus CANRCE01. The sequence continues at coordinate 6,423 of CANRCE010000019.1, forward strand.
AAGTATATTTTCCTTTTTAGAAAATTATTGGGCAATTACTTTATTAGTAGTTTCTATTATTACTGTTTATATATCTTATATAATATCGTTAAAAATACAATTAAAAAAAGAATTCTAGAAAATAGCTAATTTTAATAAGTAATTACCATTAATATGAAATTCATTTCTTATACAAAAGAAATGTTTTTTTTGGTATAATATATATTTAAGAAGTGTGGTGAGATATATGAATAAAATTATGATTATCGAAGATGATGAATTAATTTGTAATGAATTATCCAAACTTTTAGAAAACAATAATTATGAAGCAATCATTTTAAAAGATTTTAAAAATGCCTTAAATGAAATTATTAAAACATCACCTGATTTAATATTACTTGATATAAATATTCCCTTTATTAATGGTGAAGCCTTATTGCAAAGCTTAAGAAAAGAATCTAATATACCTGTTATTATGGTAACAAGTATAAATAGTGAAATCGATGAAGCACTATCTATTTCTTATGGAGCAGATGATTATATAACAAAACCATATAATCCTAATATTCTTCTTTTAAGAATAGGAGCAGTTTTAAAAAGAACAAAAATAAACTATAATTCTAATATAAAGGAACTAACTTACAAAGAATTAAAATTTGATATTACCAAAGGAACTATCAGAAAAGATAACATTGAATTAAAATTAACAAAAAATGAAATAATTATTTTTGCATATTTACTAAATCACTTAAACAAAATTGTAACAAGAGATGAGTTAATGACAGCACTTTGGGATAACTCTGAATATGTAAATGAAAATGCTCTAACAGTTAATATTAGTAGACTTCGTAATAAATTAAAGGAATTAGGCTATTGTGATGCCATAGATACAAGAAAGAAAATGGGGTATATTTTATCATGAAATTTAGTAAGTATTTTAAAGATAATTTATATAAATTTTTAATTTTTATTATTTGTTACGGAATTAACTTACTTATATTTTTTGCTTTTAAAGTTGATAAATCAGTAATAATATCTTCATCATTTATATATTTAATTTGTTTTTTATTTATTTTGTTAATACCATATTATAAAAAGAGAAATTTTTATACTAATTTATTATTAAATACTCAAGCCCTTGATAAAAGTTATTTAGTTTTAGAAACTTTAACTAAACCAGAATTTTATGAAAGAGAATTATTATATCAAGCATTATACGAAATCAATAAATCAATGAATGAAAATGTAAGTAGAATAGAAGAGTCTTTACAAGATTTTAAAGAATATATTGAAATGTGGATTCATGAAGTTAAAATACCTCTTGCCACTTTAGTTTTAATGAGTAATAATCATAAAGAACAATTTGATAAAAAAACAAAATTACAATTAAAAAGATTAGAAGATTATGTCGATCAAGTTCTTTATTATGCAAGAAGTGAAAATGCTGAAAAAGATTATTTAATAAAAGAAACAGACTTATCAAAAGTTATTAAAAATGTAGGTCTTAAAAATATGGATGATTTATTAGAAAATAAAATAGATTACATTGTAGAAAATGTACAATATAAAGTATTAACAGATTCTAAATGGTTAGAATTTATTTTAGAACAAATAGTTAATAATAGTATTAAATATAAAAGAAACATTGATAATTCTTATATTAAAATATCTGTTCAAGATGAATTTGATAAAACAATATTAAAAATTGAAGATAATGGTATAGGAATTAAAGAATCTGATTTGAAACAAGTTTTTGATAAATCATTTACTGGAGAAAATGGAAGAAATACTAATAAATCTACTGGAATGGGATTATTTATTGCTAAAAATATGTGTGAAAAATTAGGACATAAAATAGCTATCGAATCAAAAGAAAATGAATATACGAAAGTTTATATTACATTTGCCAAAAACAAATATTATGATGTTTTAAAGTAATGTTACAAAATTGTAATATTCTGTAATATTAAAAAGGCGACAAAATAGTTTTTTTGAATTATTATGTTTACGAAAGGAGAATTTATGGAAAATATTTTAAAAGTTGACAAAATTGAAAAATACTATGGTAGTCGTTCATCTTTAACAAAAGCAATTGATAATTTATCATTTGAAGTAGAAAAAGGCGAATTTGTTTGTTTAATGGGAGCATCTGGTTCAGGGAAAACAACTCTTTTAAATTGTATTGGTGCAATTGATAAAGTAACAAGTGGCCATATCTTTGTTGGAGGACTTGATATTACTAAATTAAAAGGAAATGAACTTAATAAATTTAGAAGAGAAGAGTTAGGTTTTATTTTTCAAGATTTTAATTTGTTGGATACTCTAACTGCCTATGAAAATATTGCTCTTGCTTTATCTATTCAAAATGCAAGTGTTAAAGAAATCGAAGCAAAAGTCAAAAAAGTTAGTGAGGAACTTGACATTAAGGATGTTTTAAATAAGTATCCATATCAAATGTCAGGAGGACAAAAACAAAGAGTAGCTTCAGCTCGTGCGATTGTTACTGATCCTAAATTGATTTTAGCAGATGAACCAACGGGAGCATTAGATTCTAAATCTTCTAAAATGCTATTAGAAAAATTGGAATTTTTAGATAAACTTGGTTCAACTATTCTTATGGTTACACATGATGCTTTTACAGCTAGTTATGCTAGACGTGTAATCTTTATCAAAGATGGTAAAATTTTTAAAGAAATTCGTAAAGGAAATGATACTCGGAAAAGTTTTTTTGATAAGATTATTGATGTTGTAACTTTACTAGGTGGAGATTTAAACGATGTTTTATAAGTTAGCATTAAAAAATATCAAGAAAAGTATGAAAGATTATGCCATCTACTTTTTTACTCTTATTCTTGGTGTAGCAATTTTTTATGTTTTTAATGCTTTAGATAGTCAAACTGTTATGATGAATGTTTCAACATCAACACAAGAATTAATTGAACTTATGATGACAATACTTTCTAGTGTTAGTGTTTTTGTTTCATTTATATTAGGATTTTTAATTATTTATGCTTCACGATTTTTAATAAAAAGAAGAAATAAAGAGTTTGGAATTTACTTAACTTTAGGTATGAGTAAAAGAAAAATATCTTTAATATTATTTTTTGAAACACTTTTTATTGGTATTTTATCTTTAATTGTAGGTCTTGGTGTTGGTGTACTTATATCTCAAATTATGAGTTTAGTTGTTGCAAATATGTTTGAAGCCAATTTAACAAAATTTGCTTTTGTATTTTCAACATCTGCTTGTATTAAAACAATCATTTATTTTAGTATTATGTATTTACTTGTTATGATATTTAATACTTATAGTGTTAGTAAATGTAAGTTAATTGATTTGTTAAATGGGGCAAAAAAAGCCGAAAAAATTAAACTAAAAAATCCTTATTTATGTATTATTATTTTTATTATTTCTTGTTTAGTTTTAGGAAGAGCATATTATATAGTTACTCATGATTTTCTTACATTACAAGAAGTAACCGATATAATGAAACCAATTATCATGGGTGCAGTAAGTACATTTTTTATATTTTGGTCTTTATCAGGATTAATTTTAAGAATAACAATGAATATTAAGAAATTCTATTACAAAGGATTAAATAGTTTTACATTAAGAGAGTTTAGTAGTAAAATTAACACAACTGTCTTTTCAACAACGATTATTTGTTTAATGTTATTTATAACAATATGCCTACTATCTGCTTGTCTTACTATGAAAAATTCTATGAACGCTAATATTAGAAAACTTGCTCCAGCAGATGCCATGTTTACAGTTAATATGAATATGGATAAATATTATGATAAATATAGAAATTATGGATATAGTGATTCTCAAATAAGAAATTCCCATTATACCTCTAAAGAATTATTTAATCTATTAGACTTTGACATTACTTCTTATTTTAAAGACTATATAGAAGTAAATACTTATTCAACACCAGATTTAACTATGAATCATACTTTAGGATCAAGATTAGATAGTATTAAAAAAGAATTTCCATTTTTAGATTATGATTATGAAGAAATTATAATGAAAATAAGTGATTATAATAAAGTAGCAAAATTTTATGGTATAAATGAATATTCTTTAAATAACGATGAATATATTATTGTTGCTGATTTCACTTCTATGATTAAAATAAGAAATCTTGCTTTAGCCAATAATGAAAACATCAATTTATTTGGACATACTCTAAAACCTAAATATGAAGCTTGTCAAGATGGATTTTTAGAAATGTCTAGTCAACATATCAATACAGGAATTATTTTAGTGCCTGATAATGTTATAGATGAAGAATATTTATATCAAAATCATTTGATAGGTAATTATAAAACATCTGATAAAAAAGAAATAAGAGAAATAGAAAATAAGATAAATAAAATAGATGAAGATCCCAAAGCCAATACATATTTACTTCCTGGTGGTTCAACTAAACTTGCTATTAAAGAAGCAACCGTGGGATTATCAGCAATGGTAACATTTATTGGACTTTATTTAGGAATTATCTTCTTAATTAGTAGTGCTGCAATTTTGGGACTAAAAGAGTTATCTGAAAGTAGTGATAACAAAGAAAGATTTCTATGCTTACGAAAAATTGGTACAGATGAGACAATGATTAATAAAGCATTATTTAGACAAATAGCTATTTTCTTTACTTTACCTTTAATACTTGCATTAATTCACTCTATATTTGGAATAATGTTTGCAGTTAAGATATTAGAAGTATTTGGAACGAATGAGTTATTACCATCAATTATTACAACTGTTGCTATTTTAGTATTTATCTATGGAGGATATTTTTTAATCACATATTATTGCAGTAAAAACATTATAAAAGAAAGATATTAAATTCTATTGAAGTAGTTATTTGTGACACAACCAAATATATTTATACGATATGCTATCATTAGCATATTTTTTTACTATAAAAAAGAAAAAAATACAAATTTATTTATTTTTAATTTTGTAGTATAATTAATTTGTAAATAAAAGATGAAGGAGATGACTTTTATGGAAAAAAGAAAAAGAGAAATAGTAAAAATGCTATTAAATCAGAATTTAGATGAAAAAGATGAAGAAGAAATATTAGATCTTTTGGTTAATAATCCAATTACTGTAGATGTTGATAAAGAAAGTGATAAACATATGACTTTTGGTGATAAAGTAGCCGATAAATTATCTGAAATCGCAGGTAGTTGGGCATTTATCATAGGATTTACTTCTTTTTTATTACTATGGATTATTTTAAATGTTTTAATTTTAAAAAATGCTATTGATCCATATCCTTTTATTTTACTTAATTTATTATTATCTTGCCTTGCAGCTTTGCAAGCTCCAATCATTATGATGAGTCAAAATAGACAATCTAAAAAAGATACAATTAGAAATAAAAATGATTACCGTACAGATTTAAAAAGTGAATTAATATTAGAACAATTATATGAACGCCTTGAAAAAGTAATTCAAAATCAAAATAAAATTTTATCATATTTAAAACAAGAAAATGACAAATAAAAACATATAAAAAAACTGTGTTTCTATAAAAATACAGTTTTTTTATAAAATAACATTGACATAATCATAAATGTAATTTATAATAAAACTGTATTTAAAGGGAGGTACAGTTATGAATATAAGAGAAATTACAGATTACATGTTAAAAACATATGATAATGAGATACTTGGTAGTTATTATGATAAAAGAGGTGCAAGAAAAAATAATATAAAAGATAAAGAAAAATTATCAGAATTAAAAGAACAAATAAAAAAAGTATTTAATGTGGATAATTTGATAACAGAATTTAAACCTGGTCAAAGTTATAATTATTCGGATAGACCTTGGATCCAAATTCGCAATGAAAAAATTACGAAAGCAACAAAAGGAGAATATTTAGGTGTATCTTTTAATAAAAAAACTTTAGCTATTGAGTTATGGATGGGATTTGGCATCGGTCAAGGAACAAATAAAATGAAAAAAGGAGAAATAACTTTCAAAAGAGAAGAGTATATTAATAAATTAAAATCTATAGAACCTAATTTACAAAGAGGTTTTGAATATACTTCTAATGATTTTTATGATGCTATAATGATATCTAAAACAATAAAATTAGAAGATATTGTAGATGAACAAGTAAGAAAAGATTTACAATATTTAGCTAAAATATATTCTACATATATGGAAAAGTATGCAGGTGTAGTTAATAATAAAAACAATAACTTGGATAAATATGATGAAATATTATTCACGGGTAAAGAAAAACCTTCTGGTATCAACATTATGTATATTGGAGCGCCAGGTACAGGAAAAAGTTATACTGTAAAAAAAGAATTTTTGACAGAAAAAGATAATTTTGGAAATCCTCTTCAAAACGATGATGGAACTTTTAAATTAATTAATCAAAATAAATTTGAAACAGTGGTATTTTATCCTGAATATACCAATGCCAATTTTATAGGAAGTATTCTTCCTGTTAGTCAAAACAATATTATCTCATATGAATTTGTACCAGGCCCTTTTACTAAAATATTAGCTAAAGCTATAAAATATCCTGATACTAATTTCTATTTAGTTATTGAGGAAATTAACCGTGGTAATGCTGCTGCTATTTTTGGAGAAATTTTTGTTCTTTTAGATAGAGAAAATAATAACATGGGAAGAAGTGAATATGAAATTAGCAATGATTTAATTTCTGATTATATATATAGTTATACTAATCAAAAAATAAAATTAGAAAAAATATATATTCCTGATAACTTGTCAATTATTGCAACAATGAATTCATGTGATCAAAATGTTATTCCCATTGATTCAGCTTTTCGAAGAAGATGGGATATTGTATGGCTTATTGATGAAGAAAATCCTGATATAGATAATTTATATATAAAAGGATTTGGTAATGTTACCTGGAAAAAATTTAGAAAAGCTATAAATGCTGAAATTGCAGATAAAAATAATAATTTATTTCAAATTGAAGATAAAAAATTATGCTCTTACTTTATTGATAAAAGCTATTTGTGTACCGAACCTAATAATTTAGCTAAATATCGTGATAGATTTATATATAAAATATTTACATATTTATATAATGATGTTTGTAAATATAATAAAACTCTACTTTTTAAAGATGATATTTTATCTATTGATGATTTAATAAAAAAATCAAGAGTAAAAAAGTTTGATGTCTTTAATGATAACATTATAAAAGGATTACAAGATGAGTAATACAATTCAAATTAAAATAGCAAAATCAGATTCTGACTTTGTTGGTATAGAATGTCAAAATAATCATATGATAATAACTTTTCCCATTGGCTATGACATCCAAGAGGATATTATAAGCATTGAAGATAAAACAAAAATATTTTCCTATCAAAAAGATGTTTTTTACTTATTAAAAGTTTTAGAGGACAGTAATAATTCTAATTATTTTGAATGTTCAAATAATCAATTTAGTTTTTCAGCAGGGATATATTTAATAAATGATTATTTTAAAAATGGTTTAGTAAGGTTGAGAATTTTAAAAGATAATCAAAATAATTATGGAAGTATTGATTTTAGAAAAACAATAAGTACTAAAATTCCAATTTTTAATATGGGTAATTTAATTTATACTGATGCGATTTATAAAAGTATTGAACAAGTTAATGATGAAATTACAGAAATTCAAAAACAATGTTTACATAAAGCTTTTTTAGTGTTAAATATATTCTATAATAATTATCAAGTAATTTCTAATTGTAATTATTCAAAAGAGCAAATGCTTTATAAAATTGAAAATGCCTTGACTAGAACTAATGTTGATAGTGATAAAAAAAGATTAGATATGATGAAAAAATTTATTATGGGAACAAGTATTCAAGGTATAAATAGTAAAGAAGTAAAAGTAGGAAGAAATGATTTTCATGTTGTTTGGGAAAAAATCTTAAGAAAAAAAGTTTATGATTTATATCCTAAATTAGATATTTTACCATCAGCATATTATATAATTAATAAAGATAGATATGAGACTTCTCCTTTAATACCCGATATTATTGCTAAAAATAATAATACTATTTATTTGATTGATGCAAAATATTATAAAAATGATAATCTTCCTCAAACTTCAGATATATCAAAACAATTATTTTATGCTAACTATATTAATGACATTACTAATGCTAAAATTAAAAATATTTTTCTTTTACCAAAGAAAATAGAAAATAATAATAAATATGAATATTTAGGTTATGCTACAGTGGATTCATATAAAAACAAAAATGGTGGAAAAATAAATACTTTTTATTTGGATACTAAAACAATTATTGAAAGTAAAGAAAATATTATGAATAAAGTTTTAAATGAAGCTAAATTTTAAATGACTATACTTTAATGTATAGTTTTTTTAACACATATTTTTTTAAAATAAATGCAAATTAAAATTATGGAGATGGTTTTAATGAAATATGATGTAATTGTTGTAGGAGCAGGACTTGCAGGTTTAACAGTAGCTTATAAATTAGCATTAAAAAAGAAAAAAGTATTACTTTTAGATAAAGAAAGATTTGTCGGAGGTAGAACATCTTCTTTTAATGATAAACAAATGAATGTCGAAGCAGGATTTCATAGACATATTGGTTACTATAAAGAGTTACCTAAATTGTTAAAAGAAGTAAATGTTAATTTAAATGATATTATCATGTGGGAGATGGATAGTGAAATTAGAATAGGCAAGAATAAAAAATTTTATATGGGAATAGCTCCTTTCTATGCTCCTTATACTTTTTTAAAATCTATTATAGGAAATAATGATTATTTAAATATAAAAGATAAATTAAGTCTTTCTAAATTTTTTATCTTGGGTTTTATTGATTATAAAATACATCCTAAAAAATTAGATGAATATAGTATTTTAGCTTATGCTAAAAAACATAAAGTAACAACAAATACTATAAATTATATCATTAAGCCACTTAGTACTGGTATTTTCTTCTTACCTTGTGAAAGTTATTCGGCAAAATTGTTTTTTGGCTTATTTTACCCAGCTTTATTTTCTCTTCCTAAACTTAGAGTAGGAGCATATAAAGGTGGAATGAGTGAAGTTTTAGCTAAACCAATTTTAAATGAATTTATAAAATATAATGGTAAAGTTATGTTAAATACTAAAGTAGAATCACTTGTTACTAAAGATAAACAAGTAGTTGGAATAGAACTTGATAATAAAAAGAAAATATATGCTAAAAATATTGTTTTAGCAACAGATATTTTTAATACCAAAAAAATAATTTCATCCTTAAAAGATAGTAAATTTAAAAATACTATTTTAAGAATACCCACTACTTCGGCGATAAGTGTACAAATAGAATTATCAAAACCTTTAATGAAAAAAGACAGAGTAACTTTTACTCCAAATAGCGATATTGCAAGCTTTACAGAGGAATCTCATTCCACATTTAAAGATTCGAAAGGTAGAGTATCTATAATATTAGCAAACCCTGATAAATTTTTAAAAAATAATGATGATGAAATATTTAAGATAGTTTGCTCTTCGCTTTTAAAGTTAGGATTAGATATAAAAGATCTTGTTTTAGATTATAGAGTAATAAGACATGAACATAAATTTTATAATTTAGCATTTAATAATGATAAATATCGACCCCATCAAAAAACCAAAATTAAAGGTCTTGTTTTAGCAGGAGATTATACAAGACAAAAATTTTATGCTACAATGGAAGGAGCAGTTATATCTGGACTTAATGCTGTTAAAATTGTGGAGGATAATCTTTGAAATGATATAAAACATCTTTTAAAATATAAAAAAATATTATATAATAAATTTTAGAGAAAGTAGTGTGATGATGTGAAAAAGGTCTTATTGTGTATAATGGATGGTGTTGGATTAAGTACTGATACCTATGGAAATGCTTTTCGTAATGCTAATACTCTAAACTATGATTACTTAATAGATACTTATCCAAATACGAAACTAGAAGCTAGTGGTAAATTTGTAGGTCTTCCCATTGGACAAATGGGTAATAGTGAAGTAGGACATATGAATATTGGAACTGGTCGGGTTATTGAAGAACAATTAGAACTTATAAATAAGAGTATTGCTGACAAGAGTTTTTTTGACAATAAAGAAATATTAAAAGTAATTAATCATGTAAAGCAAGAAAAATCAAAATTACATATTATGGGACTTATTAGTGATGGGGGAATTCATTCACATATTAATCATTTGCTAGCAATTTTAGATATGTGTAAAAAAAACAATGTTAAAAATTTGTATCTTCATTTATTTACTGATGGTAGAGATACCAGTCCTACCTCTAGTTATACTTATATAAAACAAGTCCAAGCTAAATTAAAAGAAATACATACAGGAGAAATTGCTAGTATTTCGGGAAGATATTATGCAATGGATCGAGATAATAATTATGACAGATTATTTAAAGCATATGATGTTATTGTAAATAATAATGGTAAAAAGCAAGATAATATAAAAGATTATATTGAAGAAAATTATAAAAATAATATTACAGATGAATTTTTAGAACCAGCTAAATTTACAGATCATGGTAATGTCGAAGAAAATGATGGAATAATTACTTTTAATTTTCGAAGAGATAGATTAAGGGAATTATTTACAGCAATTACAAATAAAGATTTTAAAGAAATGCAAGTTAAAAGATTTGATAATTTAAAAGTAGTAACAATGTTTCCTGTTGTTGATAGTGTAAAAGCAGCTCATGCTTTTGATAATCCTGATACTAAAAATTCTTTAGGTGAATATGTTGCAAGTTTAGGATTAAGTCAACTTAGAATAGCAGAAACTGAAAAATATGCTCATGTAACATTTTTCTTTGATGGTGGCAAAGAAATAGATTATGAAAATGAAAAGAAAATACTAATACCATCATCAAAAGTTGCAACTTATGATTTAAAACCAGAAATGTCAGCTTACGAAATAACGGAAAATCTTCTTGCTGAAATTAGAAAAAATAAACCTGATTTGATAATTTTAAATTATGCTAATGGTGATATGGTAGGTCATACTGGAGATTATGATGCTGCAATTTCAGCTTGTGAAGCCGTTGATGATTGCTTGGGAAAAATACTAGAAAATTTAGATTTAGAACAATATACTTTGATTGTAACAGCAGATCATGGTAATTGTGAGGTTATGATAAATCCTGATGATAGTGTTAATACAGCTCATACTACTAATAAAGTACCTTTCATTGTAACTGATAAAAGTTTAGAGTTAAAATCAGGAAAGCTTGCTGATATTGCACCGACAATTTTAAAGATAATGGGACAACCAATTCCTAAAGAAATGAGTGGGGAAGTGCTTATAAAGGAATAAGTTATAATTTTTTTCCTACAAAATAATTGCGTGATTTTTGGTTATAACTAAATGTATAAAAAAGCTAGTTAATTATAGTTAGAGGTAAGGAGGTAACTAATGCTTTGTTTTTTAGGATTATTTGTTTTATTGTGTTTAATCGGAATAAATTTTAAAAAATATAAAACAATTGATGAAGACGCCTTATCGCATGATAGAACACTTATGATAAACGGTATCTTTGTTATGTTGATATTATTTAGTCATTTTAATTATTATGTTACTTATACATCTGTTGTTGATACTATTTTCGAAATAATTGTTTCTGTAGAAATAGGACAACTTATGGTTACAACTTTTTTGTTTTATTCTGGTTATGGGATTTTAGAATCTGTAAAAAATAAGAAAAATTATATGGATAATTTCTTTAGAAAAAGAATCTTGAAGTTGTTTTTGTCATTTTCTTTAGCTATTTTATTGTATTTACTCCTAGATTTAATTGTTGGATATGAATATTCTGTAAAGACAATTTTGTTATCGTTTATTGGTTGGGAGTCTATAGGTAACAGTAATTGGTTTATTTTTGCAACTTTTTGTATGTATTTTTCAACTTTGATATCATTTAAAATATTTAAAAACGATTATTTAAAAGGTATATTATTATGTTTTATTTTTTCGGTATGTTATATATTTATTTTAAGGTATTTTAAATATAGTTATTGGTATGATACAATACTTTGCTATAATTTTGGAATGTTATTATCATATTATAAGGACAATATTGTAAAGTTTTTGAAGAATAATTTAAATTACATACTTTGTTTAATATTAACGTTTTTAACATTTGTACTTTGTAGGTTTACTGAATATAGCCATCTAGTATTTGAATTAAAATCTATTTGCTTTGTATCAATTATATTTTTAATTACTTTGAAAGTAAAAATAGGTAATAAAGTTTTGTTATGGCTTGGAAAGAATACATTTAATATTTATATATTGCAAAGACTTAGCTTTATTGTTTATAAAGAAATAGGATTATTAGATTATAATATATATTTATATTTTTGTATATCAATTATCACAATATTTATAATTGCTTTTGTTTTCGATAAGATATTGAAGATTATATATAAAAGTTTAAAGTTAATTTAAATGAAGTTTGTTTTCAAATACATAATTTAAAAGATAATAGATTTTATCAAAGAAAAAATGAGTTATTAACTAATCCTTGATATAGAATGTTAAAATTAGTTAATACTCACTTTTTAATTGGACAATAGGCCAATTGATTTTCAATAATAATTATTAAAATTTTATATTTAAATTTATGAACATAAAAATAATAAATCACAATGTTTTCTTTTTTTCATATTTTAAGGTTTGTTCTAGATGATTAATTGTTCTTTTAAATCCATCCTCAATGCTATATTTTGGATACCAATTTAACTCATTTCTGATTTTTTCTGTAGATAGTATACCATTTTTGAATGAAGAAGTACCCTTTTGTGGGGTCTCTGGTATATTAAATACCAATTTTAATTTTTTTTCTGGATATAATGTTACTAAGATTTCGGCAAGTTCTCTTATTGATACCTTTGAATTTTCATCTGCTATGTTATAGACAATATCATTTGATCTTAATAATACTAGGATAATTGCTTTAATTGCATCTGCAATATATGTATAAGTTCTTATCGAAGAACCATCACTTTTTAAGACTATGTCTTGATTGTGTAAAATATTATTTAAAAAATCTGCTTGTACGCGTCCATCATCGATAGACATTCCAGGACCATATGTATGAGCTAATCTTACAATTTTTGTATTTAAGCCATATTCTTCTTTAAAAGCACAACACATATTTTCGGCAGCTTTTTTACCTTCAGCATAACCGTTTCTTGGAATCAATGGATTTACCTGTCCTAGTGGACCATCTTCTGTGAACAATTTTTGATTATCAGAAGGTTCTCCGTATATCTCTCTAGATGATATAAACATGTAAGCTTCTACATTTTTTTCATCTGCTAATTTTAAAGTGTTTGCGGTTCCAAGTGTGTTGGCAAAATTAGTTTCAACAGGATATAAACCCATGATTTTAGGACTAGCAGGGGAAGCAGCATGAATTATATAATTTATCTCATCCGAAATATAAATAGGGTTGGTTACATCTGCATTTATTACTTCAACATTTTTGTTATTAAAAATATAGGTATCTAATTTATTTATATTTCTCACAAGTGCCTTAATTTTTGTGTTTGTTTCATATAATTCATTTAATTTCAAAATAGTATAAATTATATAAGAACCTATCATTCCAGATGCCCCTGTTACAAGGATGGTTTTGTTTTTAAATTTATTAATTAATAATTGTGGAGTACAAAAATTAATAATTTCCTCCACGTCTTCATTTATGATTTCTGAATAAAACATTTTTTCTCCTTTTATTAAAAATATTAACTTAAGTCAATTTAAAATATAACTATTTGTTTTATTTTTGTGTTGCTAAAAATTGTTTGTAATCTTCTGTAATATAATTTCCAATTAAAGTACAATAATCCTCTGAAGTAGTAACTTTAATATTATTTCTATTTCCTTCAATTAAGTGACAATCAAAATTATTTTTAAACATTAACCCACAAGAATCAACAATATCTGTATAATTAGGATTAATTTTTCTCTCTTTCAAATGAGTTTTGTATATGTCATCTAAATAGAAACATTGGGGAGCTTTAGCAACAAAAACTTTTTTTCTTTCTGGCATATTATCCACTTTTTTTCCATCATTACTAATGATGGGGGTTTCAAAACAAGAAGATACTGTAATTGCGCTTCCATATTTTTTAACACTATTAATACAATTGGAAATTGTTTTATTATCAATAAGTGGTCTAACTCCATCATGAATAAGAACAATTGCATTTTCGTTATTTTTTTTTACCTCAGTTAATCCTATGAAAATAGATTCTTGGCCACTGTTTCCTCCAGCAACTATGTTTTTAACTTTTGTGATTGTATATTTTTCTACTAATTTTTTTAAGTAGTCAATCCATTCTTTGATACATGCTATATATATTTCATCAATTTCATTGCATTCATTAAATACTTCTAGGGTATGAATAATAATTTCTTTTCCATGTATCTTTAGGAATTGCTTAGGAATATCACTTCCCATTCTTTGACCAGTTCCTCCAGCAAAAATTACTGCAATATTTTTCATAAGTACCTCCTTTTTAAGTTAATGTCATACAAATTATAACACATATAAAGTGATAAGTCCAGTATCATATGGCAATCGCTTAAAAAAAATAAAAAAATCGTGATATAATTAAATCAAGATAAAAAGAGAGTTGATTTAATTAT
>CANRCE010000020.1 GCA_947629035.1 uncultured Bacilli bacterium
CAAAGAGATATTATACAACATAAGTTTGATAACATTTTAACTAATGATATGGTAACATTTTAAAAAAGGATTAACAACATTTAATTAACAAATTGACAAATGTTTGCTTTTGTGCTATCATTGTATTACTTGCAAATTATTAGGGGGAAGATTATGAATAAATTAGAAAATGCGTTAGATAATTTAGAAAGTTATTATTACAATCTTAACGATAAAAAAAATATTTTAGATTCTGAAATTGAATTTCAACAAAGATTGTCTAAATGTAATAAAAATTTACTTAGGAAGAAGATTGGCTCATTAGTGTTATCTACTACTTTAATTTTAAGTGCTATTACAGGAAGTTTTTTAGGTAGTTATTCTTTATCTAGGGAAAAAAAATATCATTTACATAAAGATACTTATGATTCAATATCTAGGCAAATAAAACAAGAAGATTATTTGTATCCAAAAGTAATTAATTCCTATAATATATATGAAAATGTTTATTTTGATAAAATTTCTAGTAAGAGAAATGGTCAAAATTATGAATATTATTATAATGGCGTTGTAAATTATGATATTAGTTACTATATGGATATTACTCTTGAAAAGATATTAGAGATGTATAAAGATGGAAGTATTCATGATAAATTAAATTATGATTATATTTCTTATTCTGATGAAGATAAAATAACAAAGGCAAGTGAGGTATCTGATGAAGATATTGTTTTATATACAACTTCTTATTATAGTATAGAGAAAATAACTTCTAGTGATGAAGATTATGAAATGGGTATTAATAATGCTAAAATGTTAAAATATGAAAGTATATTTATAATTATTATATTTTTAATTTGTTTATTAATACGAAATGGTTTAGATGATGATTATAAACCAAGCATAAATAAATTAATTGAAGCATATGACTTTAATAAAAAAGCCAAAATAATTAGTAAAAAACAAAAAGAAGATATTAAAGTATTATTAAAAGAAGCATTAGAATTTATAGAAAATAACAAGCAATTATTACAAGAAAAAGATCAAACTGGTGAAAATATAGAGTTATTAAATAAAGTAAAAACTTTAGAAAAAGAAATTAGATCGTATGAAAAAGGCAACTGTTAAAAAATAGTTGTTTTTTTTAAAATATATTATTGCTTGTGTTTTTATACTCCTTTTGTTATAATATAAATAGAAGAATAGGAGATAAAAAATGAAAATAACACGTGATGAATTAAAAAAAATAGATGCTTATTTTAGAGCTGCTAATTATTTATCAGTAGGTCAATTATATTTGAAAGATAATCCTTTATTACGAAGAAAACTAGAACTTAGTGATATAAAGCCAAATGTTGTTGGTCATTGGGGAACTGCTCCAGGACAAAACTTTGTCTATGTTCATTTGAATAGAATAATTAAAAAATATGATTTAAATATGATTTATATTTCAGGGCCAGGTCATGGCGGTCAAGCTATGGTAGCTAATACTTATCTAGAGGGAACTTATAGTGAAATATATCCTAATATTAGTGAAGATTATGATGGATTAAAGAAATTATTTAAACAGTTTAGTTTTCCTAAAGGAATATCCTCTCATGTTGCACCAGAAACACCAGGTTCTATTAATGAGGGGGGGGAGTTAGGTTATAGTTTAGCTCATGCTTATGGAGCAATATTAGATAATCCTACCTTAATAGCAGCTTGTGTAGTCGGGGATGGTGAAGCTGAAACAGGTCCCCTTGCAGCAAGTTGGCAAATAAATAAAATTATAAATCCTAAAACTGATGGTGTAGTTCTTCCTATTTTACATCTAAATGGTTATAAAATAGCAAATCCAACAATATTAGCAAGAATTACTCCTAGTGAGTTAGATTCCTATTTTAGAGGTTTAGGTTATGAGCCATATTATGTAACTGATGATGAAATTATGAATATGCATCGTAAGATGGCTAATACTTTAGATAAAATAGTTTTAAAAATTAAGAAAATAAAAGAAAATGCTAAAAAAGGAAACATTAATAGACCAATGTGGCCAATGATAATTTTAAAGACTAAAAAAGGCTGGACAGGTCCTAAATTTGTAGATGATAATCCTATCGAAGGAAATTTTCGTTCTCATCAAGTTCCTATCGTAGTAAACAAAGAAAATGCTAAAAATTTAATTCATCTAGAAGATTGGCTTAAAAGTTATCATCCAGAAGAATTATTTACAGAAGAGGGAAAATTAAGACCAGAGTTAAAGGCTTTAGCTCCAAAAGGAGATAAAAGAATGGGAGCAAATCCTAATGCTAATGGAGGTATTCTTTTAAAACCTTTACGTTTACCTGATTTTAGAGATTATAAAGTTATAGCTTGTCATGGTGATATCATGAGTGAAGATATGCGTATTTTAGGAAATTATTTACGTGATGTTATTACTTTGAATCAAGAAAATCAAAATTTTAAAATTTTTGGACCTGATGAAACAAAATCTAATCGTCTTACATCAGTTTTTGATGCTACTAGTAGAAAATGGTATGCTAAAATTAAAAATGGTGATGAGTTTATGAACAATAATGGTGATGTTATTGATAGTATTTTATCAGAACATGTATGTGAGGGAATGCTTGAGGGTTATCTTTTAACAGGAAGACATGGCTTATTTAATAGTTATGAGGCTTTCATTCGAATTGTCGATTCCATGGTAAGTCAGCATGCAAAATGGTTAAAAGTTGCTAAACAACTTCCTTGGCGAAAACCAATTTCATCTTTGAATTTACTTTTATCATCACATATATGGCAACAAGATCATAATGGTTTTACGCATCAAGATCCAGGTTTTTTAAATCATATGGTGACTAAAAAAGCAGATACAGTTAGAATTTATCTTCCTGCTGATGCTAATAGTTTATTATCTTGTATGGATCATTGTTTAAAAACTCAAAACTATATTAATGTCATCGTAGCTTCAAAACATCCACGTTATCAATGGTTATCTATGGATGAGGCTATTATTCATTGTACTCAAGGTATTAGTATTTGGCGTTTTGCAAGTAATGATCTAGATAGTAATCCTGATATTGTTATGGCCTCATGTGGTGATACACCAACTTTGGAAGTTTTAGCAGCTATTTCTATTTTAAGAAAAAATTTTCCAAATCTTAAAATTAGAATGGTTAATGTTGTTGATTTAATGAAATTACAATCTGATTTAGAACATCCTCATGGGCTTAGTGATGATGATTATGATGCTATTTTTACTCGTGATAAACCAATTATTTTTGCTTTTCATGGCTATCCTAATTTAATACATGAATTAACTTATAAAAGGTGCAATCAAAATTTACATGTAAGAGGTTATATCGAAGAGGGAACGATAACAACACCATTTGATATGCGTGTTCAAAATAAAATAGATCGATATAATTTAGTAATTTTAGCCCTACAGCATTTACCTAAATTAAAAGATAAAGCTTCTAGTTTAATTCAAGAATGTCGAAATAAATTAGTAGAACATAGTGAATATATAAAAGAGTATGGTGATGATTTAGAGGAAGTTAAAAACTTTAAATGGGAAGATTTTAAATGATACTTGTTACTTTTCATAAGATATGTTAAAATTAATCTGGAGGTAAAATAAAGATGAAAAAAATTAAAGATAATAAAAAAATTCTCTTTTTAATTGGAGGAATAATTGTAATTATTTTGGCAATTATAATATTATTAATATGTTTAAACAATAAAGATAATCGTAGTAATGATAACAATGATAATATTAAATTTAGTCAGGAATATACATCTTTATCAGAGGATAATATCTTTGTCTATCGAAATATAGATGAGATTATAAATATTTTAAAACATGGAACAGGAGTAGTTTTTTTAGGATTTCCTGAATGTAAATGGTGTCAGGCTTATGTTCCTAAATTAAATGAAGTAGCTATGAGTTTAGGTTTAGAGAAAATATATTATTTTAATATTTATAATGATAGAAAAAATAATACTAGTAAATATCAAGAAATAGTAAGTATTTTATCTAATTATTTACAATATGATGAAGAGGGGGCTAATAAGAGAGTTTATGTTCCTACAGTAGTAGCAGTAAATAAAGGTAAGATTGTAGGATTTAATGATGAGAGTGCTTGGGATACCCATGGCTTTGATGATCCAGAATTATATTGGACCAAGGAAGAAGTAAATGATTTAAAGCAAGATCTTATAACTTTAATAAATGAAATAACTAATAGTTTATGTAATGAAGAATGTAATGATTAAAAGTATCTTTAATTGATACTTTTTCCTTAATATTTTATAAAATTTACCCTAAATTTTAAAGAGGTGAAAAAATGAAAAAACTAATATTAATTTTATTAGTACTTATTTTGGGAGGATGTAGTTTTAATAAAGAGAATCAAAAACAACGACCAGATCTAACTCCACAATTAGAAGTAGAATATGATGATGCTTACATTGAAACCATTCCTGATAATGCCTCTTATTACCTTTATAATTTATCTGATGAGATAATATTAGATTCTAATGAGATAGCAAATTATAATGAAGAAATTAAAAGTAAAACAACTACTATTTATGATTTAGATAGTATTACTTCAATATCTAAAGAGAAAATATTAGAATATATAAATTCTTATACAATACCTAGTTTACCTAAATATAATGGAAATGATGCTATAACTTCTTTAATGATTGATGAAATTTTAGCTAATCGTAATATTCAGAAAGTAGAGAGTAAAGATACAATTGAAAAAGGTATTGTTGTAAATCGTACTAATTTAAAGTCTTTTCCTACTTCATATCATTTTTATGATGAAAGGAAAGGTAATGATTTTGATCGACTTCAACAGAGTGAGTTACATGTAAATACTCCTGTTTTAATTATTCATAAAAGTAGTGATAATAATTGGTATTTAGTTATAAGTAGAAATTATGTTGGTTGGGTTTTAAAAGATGATATTGCTTTAGCTAGTGATGAAGATATTTCTTATTTTAACTCTAATAGTTCTTTTGCTATTGTAACGACACCTTTTTTAGAAATAGATGGTACTTTACTTGATATGAGCGTAAAACTTCCCTTTATAGAAACAGTCGAAGATGGTTATAAGTTAATATTACCTGTGATGGGTGATGATAATTATGTGGCTAAAAAAGAAATAGTTGTAAGTCGCGATGTTGCTCATATTGGATATTTGCCTTATACCAAGAAAAATATTTATATTCAAAGTTTTAAATATGAGAATATTATTTATAGTTGGGGTGGGATGAATAAAGGAGTAGATTGTTCTAGTTACGTTAGTAATGTTTTTAGAACTTTTGGTTTTGAATTTCCACGTAATACAAGTAGTCAAAATAGTAGTGTTGGTAAAATTACTTATTTAAATGGCAAAAGCAATTATGAAAAACTAAATATTATAAATGATAGTTATCCAGCTCTTTTATATCAACCTGGTCATGTTATGATTTATTTAGGTATAAAAGATAATAAGCATAAAATCATTCATGCTAATGTAGCTAATATGAAAGTAAGTGTTACTGATTTAGAGGGTAGTAGTAATTTGGCTAATATTGATAAATTAGTTATCGTTAATTAACTTTTAGCTAAAAATTAATTTTTTCATATACTAATATAGGTGTAATTGATGGATAAAAGTAGTAAGGAACTTCAAAAAGTATTTACAACACTGGCATTTTTAATAGGATTAGCTTTAATTGATGAATTAGACTCTTCTGAACAAAATGCTTTAGGTAATTGGTTTATGCTAATTGGACAGACTTTATGTACTAATGGTTCATTAAACTTTAAAAATGATTTTAGAATATTAACAGGAAGAAGTGGGGGAAGTTTTAGTGGTTCTTCTCAAAATAAAAGTAATACAAATAAAGTGGATGAAGATGCTCAAAAATATGCTAAAAATCTTATGACTAAAGTAAGAAATGCTATTGATAAGCAAATAAATAATTTATAAAAAATAAGTAACCATGTCTTTTAGGTGGGTTACTTATTTTAAATTTTATGTTTAAGATTATTCAACGGTAACTGATTTAGCTAAATTTCTAGGTTTATCAATATCACAACCTCTAATTTTAGCTACTTCATAGGCTAATATTTGTAGAGGTATAATTGTAATAAGAGGTACTAATAATTCACAAATGTCATCAATTACTATTATTTCATCATAACAATCAGATGTAATATTTAAAGATTTTAATGTAACAAGTACAACATAAGCACCACGTGCTTTTACTTCTTTAATATTACTTATTGTCTTATCGGCAATACTTTTTTTAGTTACAATGGCAATTACAATTCTTCCTTTATCAATTAAAGAAATACTACCATGTTTTAATTCTCCAGCAGCATAAGTTTCACTGTGAATATAAGATATTTCTTTAAGTTTTAAAGAAGCTTCTAGTGCAATAGCATAGTCAATATTACGACCTATAAAGAAGATATGTTCTTGTTTAGCTATTTTTTTAGCTAAGTCATAATAATTTTGTTTAACTAGTTTTGATAAGATTATAGGTAATTTAGAGAAATCATTTTGTTTGTCATCATGAGCTAAATTATAGGCTAGGGTTGCAAGTGTTAGAACTTGAAGAAGATAGGCTTTTGTAGTTGCAACAGCAATTTCACAGCCAGCATTAATATATATAACATTATCTACTTCTCTGGCAATTGAGGATGCAACAACATTAACAATACCTAAAGTATCTACTCCATATTCTTTGGCTATTCTAACACAAGCTAGTGTATCTGCTGTTTCACCTGATTGGGAAATAGCAATAACTAACGTTTTATTATCAATAAATAGTTTTTTATAACGATATTCTGAAGCAATTTCAACATTTACTTCGATATTTCCAAATTCTTCGATTAAATATTTTCCTATTAATCCAGCATGATAAGCACTACCACAAGCTACAATATCAATTTTATTATATTTTTTTAGATTGGGTAATTTATCTATTTGTTTATTATCTATATATTTAGTAATGAATTCTTTAACTACTTTAGGTTGTTCATTTATTTCTTTTAACATATAATGTTCATATTCATCTTTTAAAGATTCTTCTTCATTATAATCAAAAGTTAATGTTTTTTTAGTAATAGGTTTTAAATTATTATAAACTAAAACATTATTTTTAGTTAAAACAGCTACTTCATCATTATCTAAAAGAAGATAAGAATTAGTATATTTTAAAATAGCAGGCATATCTGAAGCAATAAAGTTTCCATCTTTTGAAATGCCAATAATTAAAGGACTATCTTTTCGAAGAGCATATAGACTATCATCTTTATCATGTAGGATAATACCTAGGGCATAACTTCCTTTAAAGTAATTTTTACAACTATTTAAGACTTTTAAAATATCTTTATCTTGTTTATATAAATAATCGATATAAGCAGCAGCAACTTCACTATCTGTATCGCTTTTAAAATTATATCCTTTATTTAAAAGTTCGTTTTTTAACTTTTCATAGTTTTCAATTATGCCATTATGAACTAAAGTAATATCACCTACAGTATGAGGATGACAATTTGTAACATTAACTTTACCATGAGTTGCCCATCTCGTATGACCAATACCAATATTGGAATTATCATCTTCTAAACTTGTTTCTAAATTTTTAATTTTTCCTTTTTTCTTTTTTGTTATAATTTTTTGGTTTTTTATATAAGCAATTCCTGCTGAATCATAACCACGGTATTCTAATTTTTTTAAACCTTCAATTAGTATTGGAATAGCATTTTTATTGCCCACATAACCAATTATTCCACACATAAATACTTCCTTTCCATATTAATCTAAGCTGTTATATAAGCCTAGCTTTACTTATATTATATTTTATTTTTCCTTTAATAGCAACTATAAAAATTAAAAATACTAATAAATTAACGAAACTTATATACTTTTTTTCTTTTTTTTGTTATAATTAAAATGTAGCATTTTAGGAGAGTCGATGTCATGAAAAAAATTTATGCAAGTATTGATATTGGATCTGATACTATAAAATTTGTAGTAGGAGAGTATTTTAATGATACTATTATTGTTTATGCTGCTCATTCTATCAAATCAAAAGGAATAAGAAAAGGGTTAATTGTCGATCCTAATTTAACCATTAATGCTATTAAAGATGGTATGAAGCAAATAAATAAGATGTTGGGTATTGAGATAAAAAAAGTTATTGTGAATATACCTGACTATAATACAAAGTTTATGTTTGTAACGGGAAAAGTCGATATAAATAATGAAGATTCAATTGTTACATCAGAGGATATTAATAGGGTAATAAAAAATAGTGTTTATTCGAAGATTGCTCAAGAATATGAATTGGTAACTGTACTACCACTTAATTTCTTAATAGATGATAAAATAGTAGAAAATCCTCTTGGTAAGACAGCTAAAAATTTAGGAATTAAAGGTATTATGATATCAGCTCCTAAAAAAAATATTTATTCTGTTTTGAGTGTTATTGAGGGAGCTGGATTAGAAGCTGTCGATATTACTTTATCAGGACTTGCTGATTATTATGAAGTAAGAAATCCTAGTATGGAAAGTAAAATTGGAGCTATTATTAATGTAGGACATGAAACTACAAATGTATCTGTTATTAATAAGGGTAAACTTATGAATACAGAGACGATTCAACTTGGGGGTATCAATGTTGAAAAAGATCTAGCGTATATGTTTAATATAAGTGTTTTTGATGCTAGAACTATTAAAGAAAAATTTGCTACAGCTCATAAACGTTTTAGTGGTTTAAATGATATTTATGAAGTAAAAAATACTGTTGGTGAAGTTTTACGATTAAATCAATTAGAAGTAACGGAGATTGTTATGGATCGTTTAGCTGAAATATTAAAGTATGCTAAAAAGCAAATATCATTATTGACAAAACAAAATATTTCTTATATAGTAGTAACTGGAGGACAAACAGAAATAACATCTTTTAGAAATTTAGTGTTTGAAATTTTAGGAAAAGATGTTATAATATATACAAGCACAACATTAGGTGTTAGAGATAATAAGTATACAACAGCTCTTGGTATGTTAAAGTATTTTGATGCTAGAATGAAACAAAGAGGAAGAGAGTACAGTTTTATATCAAGTTATGATGAGAAGGCCTTAATGATGCCAAGTAGTAAAACTAAAAAAGACAAAGTAACGATTCCTAAAATATTTGGAAGCTTTATTGGTAATAAGGAGGAAAAGTAGATGAATAATATGTTTGGTTTAGAGATGGATCAATTAGCTAAAATTAAAGTAATCGGAGTTGGTGGAGGAGGATGTAATGCTGTTAATCGAATGATTGAATCAGGATTAAAAGGCGTTGAATTCATTGTAGCTAATACCGATTTACAAGTTTTAAATAATTCTCTAGCCCCTGTAAAATTACAGATAGGAAGAGAACTTACGGATGGTTTAGGAGCAGGTGCTAATCCGGAAATAGGAAGAGAAGCTGCTTTAGAAAGTAAAGCTGAAATTGAAGAAGCTCTAAAGGGAGCTGATATGATTTTTGTAACTTGTGGTATGGGTGGAGGAACTGGAACAGGTGCTGCCCCTGTTATTGCTGAAATTTCTCAAGATTTAGGAGCTTTAACTGTTGGTATCGTAACTAAACCATTTAGTTTTGAAGGTAAGAAAAGAATGGAACAAGCTATAGGTGGCTTGGATGAATTGAAAAAGCATGTTGATACTTTAATTGTTATACCAAATGACCGATTAAGAGAATTAATTGATAAATCAACTCCAATGTTAGAAGCTTTCCATGAAGTAGATAATATTCTACACCGTGGTGTTCAATCAATATCTGATTTAATTGCTGTAGCAGGATTGGTAAATCTAGATTTTGCTGATGTTAAAGCTGTTATGAAAGATAGAGGAAATGCCTTAATAGGAATAGGTGTTGGTTCTGGAGAAAACAGAGCAGTTGAAGCAGCAAAACAAGCAGTATCTTCACCACTTCTTGAAACTTCAATTAATGGAGCAACTGATGCTATTATCAATGTAACTGGTGGATCTTCACTTACTTTATTTGAAGTTGAGGAAGCAGCTGAAGTTATTAGAACAGCAGCTAATACAGATATTAATACTATTTTTGGAGCAGTTATTAATGAAAATTTAAATGATGAAGTAATAGTAACTGTAATAGCAACAGGTTTTGAACAACCAAGTGAACCATTATATTATAGTTTTAATTCTACAACAAGAGAAGATATGTATCATGGTAAAGAACAAAATATTGATAATGAATTAGATATTCCACCATTTTTAAGGGATCGAGATAATAATTATTAAAATTAGCATTATTAGTGCTAATTTTTTTTAATTTTTGTATTTCTTTTTTAACTATTATTTGGTATAATTAGATAAGAATAGGAAAAGTGGTGATAGGGGTTTGAATAATAAGGGTCAAGCTTTAGTGGAATTTATATTAATATTACCAATTTTTATTATGATTTTATTTGTTATTGTAGATTTTGGTATGATTTTTAGTGCCAAAAGCAAGTTAGAGAATGAAAGTCAAGATATTGTATCATTACTTAATAATAATGAGACTTTATATAATATAAAAAATATTTATCCTGATTTAGATATTTCTTTATCGACTATTGGTGATAATGTTAAAATTACAATTAAAGATTATGTTGATATTAAAACACCTGGTTTAAATCGTGTTTTAGAAGATCCATATCCTATTTTAGTAGAAAGGATTATTCCTAATGGTTAGGCTTAATAATAAAGGGCAAAGTCTTGTTATGTTTATTTTAATTATGCCTATTTTGCTTTTTATTATGGTACTGGTTATTGATATAGGAAATATTTTAGGAGAAAAACAAGAACTTAATAATGTAAATGAGATGGTTATCAATTATGGTTTAGATAATATATCTACAATTGATGAAAATAAATTAGTTAGTATGATAAATTTAAATACTAAGAAAATGAAAAATATTGAGGTCGAAATTTCTAATGAACAAATAAAAATAACTTTAAAAAAAGATGTTAATAGTTTAATTAGTCAAGTTTTTAATATTAAAAAATATGAAATAGTATCTTCATATGTTGGTAAATTTAGAGAAAACAAAAAGATAGTAGAAAGGGTAGCGTGATGTTATGGCAACTTATAATGGTAAGGTAATTAGCATATCATCAGTAAAAGGTGGCGTTGGGAAAACAGTTATTACTACTAATTTAGCAGGTATTTACTGTACTTTAAATAAAAAAGTTTTAATTATTGATTTAGATTTATATGCTGGTGGTATAGCAGTATCACTAGATATTAAAAATAAAAAAGATATTTTTATGTTAATTGATAGTATTAGTAATAATCGTTTTACCGAATTAAAAGATTATGTTGTTTCTTATAATAATCAAATTGATGTTTTAGCATCTCCGAAAGATCCTAGACAAGCTAATAAAATTGATGGTAAATATATACCTTTAATATTTGATTTAGCTAAACAATATTATGATGTTATATTAGTTGATACTTCTCATATTTTAGATGAAGTTAATTTAGTGATTTTGGATAATGCTTATATGAGTTTATTTGTTATTACTAATGATTTAGTGGATTTAAAAAATATGAAGAGTATTGTTAGTATTTTTCATGATGCAGATAAGAAAAACTATTTTATTTTGTTAAATAATTCAAGAGATGTTGGTAAAGATTATATGTCTTTATTTGATATTAGAAATGTTATAAAAGCTAATGTTGATTATACAATATCAAAAAATTTTTATATTAAAAATATTGATAAATATATAATGAATGGTGAAATACTTACATTAAACAAAAATATTGTTCGTTTTCATGCTAGTGATATTTCAGCGATGAAAAAGTTAGCTCTTGACTTAATTGATGATAAACATAAAGCAAGAGGTGATAAGAATGGCTAAAAAAAGCTTAATTGAAGCATTTGATGTAAAAGTTCATAATAATGTTATTAAAGATGTAAAAGATTATGATATTTTTAAAGATAAAAGCTTACTTGATAGTTTAAGAAGTAGAATCATTCAAAACTTAATAGATGAAAATATTCCTGATAATACAATGCTAGAACAATATATCAATGATGAAATTGATGAAACGTTAGAGGGATATGATTTAAACTATTTAGAGCGAAATCATATATTTAATTTAATTCAAAATGAGGTTACGGGTTATGGTCCAATTACGGGTCTTTTAGAGGATGAT
Source organism: uncultured Bacilli bacterium (assembly GCA_947629035.1). GTDB lineage: Bacteria > Bacillota_I > Bacilli_A > RF39 > UBA660 > CANRCE01. Next base: position 12,184 of record CANRCE010000020.1, read on the forward strand.
TCAATTACAGAGATTATGGTAAATGGAACTAATGAAGTTTATGTTGAAATCGATGGGAAAATTCTTAAAGATGAATCTGTTTCTTTCATTAATGATGAGCATATTGTAAGAACTATTCAAAGGATTGTTCAACCTTTAGGAAGAACAATTGATGCTGCTAATCCAATGGTTGATGCAAGACTTCGTGATGGTTCAAGGTTAAATGCTATTATTCCCCCTTTATCATTAAAAGGGCCAGTGCTTACGATAAGAAAATTTAGAAAAGATTTAGAAAGTGTCGAGGATTTACTTCAAAAAGGAACAATGACTACTCATATGGCACTCTTTTTAGAGGCTTGTGTTGAGGCTAAATTAAATATTATTATTTCAGGTGGTACTGGTACTGGTAAAACAACTTTACTTAATATTTTATCTAGTTTTATTGGAGCAGATGAGAGAATTATTACAATTGAGGATGCAGCTGAATTAAGATTACATCAAAATCATGTTATATCTTTGGAAACAAGATTAGTAAATTATGAGGGAAGTGGAGAAGTAACGATAAGAGATTTAGTTCGTAATTCTTTAAGAATGAGACCTGATCGAATTATTGTTGGAGAAGTAAGAGGAAAAGAAGCTTTTGATATGATGCAAGCGATGAATACCGGACATGAAGGATCTCTTACGACATTACATGCAAATTCTTGTTATGATGCTTTAAATAGACTAGAAACAATGTTACTTATGAATGATATGGAAATACCTGTAAGTGCTGTTCGGGGTTATATTGAAAATGCTATTGATATAATTATTCAAATTGATAGAATGAGTGATGGTAAAAGAAAAATAACTTCTATTAGTGAAGTTGCTGGTATGAAAGATGGTCAAATTGTCTTAAAAGAAATATTTGCTTTTAAGCAAAAGGGAATTGCTTTAGATAATTCTGTTATTGGAGAATTTTTAGTTCATAAAACTAAACCATTAGTATATAACAAAATTATAAAAAGTGGTATTACTACTTTAAAAGATTTATTTAATTAAAGGAAGGTGATAATTATGAGTTTAATGTTAATTCAATTAGTTATAATTGTCATTTTACTCATATTTATAATCTTTATGTTAAGACAAAATGTTGCTCTTGGTAAAGAAAGAAGAATTGCAAGATATGCAATTGAACCTATTAAAAATGATGAAATATCTGTTTTAGAAAATCTTATCTTAAAATATAATAATTTTGTAAAAAAAATAAGAAAATATATGGAAAAAATATCTTTATTTTCCCTCTTATCTAAAAAATATGAAAAATATATTTTATATGGAGATAAAACTAAACCTATTGATTTTATCACTAATAAATTAGTGATAAGTATAATATTTATTTTTATAGCAATTTTTTCTAATACTTTGCAAAATAAGGTTGTAGATTTATTTGGTTTATTAATTATCTTTTTTATTGGTTATTATCTTTTGGATATTTATTTGGTAATTAATCAGAAAAGAAGAATAAAATTAATTGAAAATCAGATGTTAAGAGCAATTATTATTATGAATAATGCTTTTAAATCTGGTAAATCGACTATTCAAGCTGTTGAAATAGCAGCAAATGAATTACCACAGCCGATAAGTGATGAATTTCATAAAATTTATTTGGATATGAAATATGGACTTGCAATTGATACCGTTTTTGAAAGATTTGCTAAACGAATTAATATTGAATCAGCAAGATATTTATCTTCCTCTTTAACAATTTTAAATAAAACGGGAGGAAATATTGTAAATGTTTTTTCTTCGATAGAAAGAACTTTATTTGATAAGAAGAAATTAGAAGAAGAACTTAAGAATTTAACAGTAAGTTCTAATATGGTTATTAAAGTATTATTAGTTATTCCTTTTATCTTTGTATCTATTATTTATCTTTTGAATCCTGAATATTTTTCACCATTGTTCTCTTCACCTTTAGGAATTTTGATTTTATGTTTAATTATTGTTATGTTTATAGCATATGCTTTTGTTTTACAAAAGATTATGAAAGTTAAGGTGTAGAAGATGGCGAAGAATAGAGAATTAGCAAAAAAGATATATAATCAAAAAACTATTAATAATCTACAAACAAAAATAAAAAAATTAGGTACAATGAATAAATTAGATGCTAAAAGATTATTAAATTTAAGATTATTTACTTCCTTTATTGTGTTTTTTGTGATATTATATTTAGTGAATTTTGGTTATATTATTGCTCCGATTTTTACTATTTTATACTATTATTTATTTAATAAAATAATAATTGATAATAAAATTAAATCTCGTGGTCTTAAATTGGAGATGGAAGCAATGCATTTTTTTGAAGTTTTAACTTTATCACTTGAAACGGGAAGAAATTTGGAAGAGGCTATCAATGTAACAGTAAATAGTATTGATAGTGAATTATCTTTAGAATTTAAAGAAGCTTTAAGAGAGGTTAAATTTGGTAAAAGTTTGACTGAAAGTTTAAGTGATATGCAAGAGAATATTCCTTCGGATACTATTAATAATATTATTTTAGCATTGACACAAGCTGATATGTTTGGTAATAGTATTATAAGTACAATGTATAATCAAGTAGATTATTTAAGAGAAAAAAGAAAGCTTGAAGTGAAAGCCGAAATTTCTAAAGTGCCAATTAAAATAAGTATTATTTCAGTTTTATTTTTTGTACCATTGATATTACTTATTATATTAGGCCCAGTAGTTTTAACTTATATAGGTTAAATAAAAAAATAAGGAGGTAATTTATGTCAGGACATTCAAAATGGTCAACAATAAAAAGAAAAAAGGGAGCGATTGATGCAGAACGAAGTAAAGTATTTCAAAAGTTAGCTAAAGAACTTTATGTTGCTGCAAAATCAGGAGATCCAAATCCTTTAAATAATCCTTCATTAAGAATGGTTATTGAAAAAGCACGAAGTGAAAATATGCCTAAGGCTAATATTGAATCAGCAATTAATAAAGCCAAGAATAAAGCAGGTGAAGAAAACTATGAGAGTATCCGTTATGAAGGATATGGTCCAGGTGGAATTGCTATTATGATTGATTGTCTTACAGATAATCGTAACAGAACAGCAAGTTTTGTAAGAAGTACGTTAACTAAACGTGGAGGTAATCTTGGAACAGATGGCTCTGTAAGTTATTTATTTACTCGTAAAGGCGTTTTAGTTTTAGATAAAAAATATGATGAAGAAAAACTTATGAATGATGTTTTAGAACTAGATGTATTAGATTTTATTTCAGAAGAAGATGGTTATATAATTTATACCAAGCCAGAAGACTTTATAAAAGTAAAAGATGGACTTGTAGCGCTTGGTTATGATGAATTTATTTTAAGTGAGGTAACGTTTGTAGCTAATAGTTATATAAGTTTAGATAGTGATACTCTTGAAAAAGCTCAAAATTTAATTGAAGCTCTAGAGGATATTGATGATGTACAAAATGTTTATCATAATTTAGAATTGTAATACTTATTTATTTTATAAAAAGGGCTGATTAAAATGATAGGAAAAGAATTAAAAATAACGACTAATCAACTTACATATGGTGAAGATGATCAAAATATAAAAGCTTATGCTTGTTTTAAATATAAAAGTAATCATTATATTTTGTTTAAAAAGCCTAATGATGCTAATTTAAGTTATGGATCATCTCATATTGATAAGGATAAGGCTGTAATTATTGATTTAAAACATCAAGAAGATGAATTATTTATCAGTTTAATTGACTTAATAATAAATAAACAAGAATTAAAAGAATATGAAATTATTAGTTTAGATAAAGTTAGTAAATGTGAAATTATTGGTTCTAATAGTTTAGAAGTTCCTTTAGATAAGATAACTTTATTAGAGGATTTAACGATTCCTAAAAAGGTTGTTTTTCAAGAGAAAACTGTTAAAAAAAGTAAAGTAAAACCTATTATTATAAGTTTATTTTTACTTATTTTAATAGGAGCTTCTTTCTTTTTATACTATAATAGACAGTTAATTTTTGGAAAACCTAAAACTCTATTATGTGTAATTGCCAAAGAAACTGATTTAAATGCTAGTGTCGATGAACATATTTATTTTACTTTTACTTATAGTCAAAAAATAGATTATGCTAATGTTGTAACATCTTATGTCTTTAAAGATGAACAGTCATATACTAACTTTAAGAATATGGGATTATACTACAAATATATGAAACAGGGTGATACTTATAATTTGGAAGATGAAAATCTAACATATAAAACTTTTTCTAATTTAGATATTTCTAGTATAAAAGGATATGATTATATTGAAGTAATGAATTTGTATTTAAAGAAGGAATATATTTGTGAGGAAGGAACTTAAAGATGTATTTTTATTTGTTGTATGGAGAGGATAAAGCTTTAGTTAATAAAAAATTAAATGAACAATTAGATGATTTAAAAATTAGAAAAGAAAATATTATTAAATATAATTTAGAGGAAGTTAATTTTGATGATATTATCAAAGAGGCTTGTATGGTTAGTTTATTTTCTGGTTCTAAAGCTATAATTGTGGATATAACTACGGCATTAGATAATAAAAATCTAGATTTTAGTGTTTTTGAAAAATATTTAGATAATTATAATGAAAAATCATACTTATTTTTTGTATCTTATACTCCTAGGGTAGATACAAGAAAAAAAATAATTAAGTTACTTCAAAGTAAAGGCAAAGTATTGGAGTTAAAAAAAGATGATAAATATTTATATAATTATGTTTTAGATTCGTTAAATAAAGATAATTATAAAATGGAAGATATTAATTATTTTTTAAATAAAACAGGAAGTAATATTGATAATATAACTTCAGAATTAGATAAATTAAAACTTAATAGTTTATCTTCAAAACTAATAAAAAATGAAGATATTGATTTTTTAATTGAGGCTAATTTTGAAGAAGAAATATTTGCTTTAGGAAATGCTGTAATAAATAATGATAAAAATAAAAGTTTAGCGTTATATCATGATTTTATTAATAAAGGATATGAACCAGTTTATATTATTTCTTTATTGGGTAATCAATTTCGCTTTCTTTTTCAAGTAAAAAGACTTCTTAATAAAAATAAAACGCTAGAGGAGATAGCTAGTATTTTAGAGGCTAATTTTTATCGAGTAAAATATGCTTCAAGAGATTGTTATAATTATTATGAGGAAGATCTTTTACATTATTTAAAAAAATTAGCAGATTTAGATAAAAATATAAAATTAGGTCATATTGATAAAAATCTTGGTTTAGAATTATTTCTTATTAATAAAAATCTTTAAAGGCTTTTCTTTAAAGATTTTTCAGATAAAAATTTACTTATTTGTTAACTGTTTAAGAAGAAATCGATATTTTGATGTGGATTTCTTCAAGATAAGATTATTTTTAATTTACAAAATTATATTGTCGTGATATAATTTAATTGGAATAAGAGGTGTTATTTTGGAATATCAAAATAGTTTAGAATTATTTAATTTCTTAAAAGGAGCTTTTAAAGTTAAACTTCGTTTAATAAAAAAAGATTATGATTATATTAGTATGACTGATATTTGGAATTATTTAAAAATTAATAAATGGGCTTATGCTAATAATTTAACTTTAGCAGAGATGACTGATGATATTATTGGAGTTGATATTACCAAAGTTGATACTTTTTTAAAAGAACATCTAAAAAATACAAGTAGAAGTTTATATACAGATTAGGAGTGATAAGATGGATATTATATTTATTATACTTGGAATTGTTTGTTTATTTAGTCTTATTTTTATTTTAAAAAGTAAACGTAAGATTGTAAAGGTAATAAGTGGGGTTGTTATAAGTGTTGCTATTATTGTCTGTTGTGCATTGGAAATAATGCCTCTTTTAGATAAAATTAATTTTGGTCTAGACTTGCAAGGTGGTTTTGAAGTTTTATATCAAGTAGAACCTTTAAGAGAAGATCAAAAAGTTGATAGTGATATGGTTTATAGTACTTATCAATCTATTTTAAAAAGAATTGATATATTGGGAGTAACAGAACCAGAAATTACTATCGAAGGGGAAGATCGAATTAGAATTCAATTAGCAGGCGTTACTAATGAAGAAGAGGCAAGAGATATTATTTCTTCAACTGCTGTTTTGACATTTAGAGATGTTAATGATAACTTACTTATGACTTCAGAAGTATTAGGAAATGGAGCTAAAGTTACTACTGATGAATATGGAAAACCAGCAGTAAGTTTATCTATTAAAGATACTGATACTTTTTATGAAGTAACTAAAAGAGTTAAAGATATGGCACCAGATAATATTATTGTTATATGGTTAGATTATGATCCTACAACTGATCGTTATAAGACAGAAAAAAATAATTGTGGTTCACTTTCTACTTCAAAATGTTTATCATCTGCTTATGTAAATCAAGCTTTTGCTCAAGATGTAATAATTCAAGGTAATTTTTCAATGGAAGAAGCAGAAAGTTTAGTTGATCTTATAAATTCAGGAGCATTACCTAGTAAGCTTGTGGAACTATCTTCTAGAACAGTTGAAGCAACATATGGACAATCATCGCTAAATAAAACTTTATTTGCAGGATTGATAGGTATTATATTAGTTATAGCTTTGATGATTTTAGTTTATAAATTTGCTGGCTTTTTAGCAAGTTTTGGTCTTATTGTTTATACCTTTTTATCTCTTTTAGTCTTTTACTTAATCGAGGGAACACTTACATTACCTGGTATCGCAGCTATGTTACTTGGTATTGGAATGGCAGTTGATGCTTCAGTTATTTCTTATGAGAGAATAAAAGAAGAATTAAAAATTGGTAAAACTTTAAATAAGGCTGTCGAATTAGGAAATAAGCAATCATTTTCTAGTATTATTGATGCTAATATTACAACAATTATTGTTGCCGTAATTCTATTTATCTTTGGACAATCATCTGTTAAAGGTTTTGCAACAATGTTAATTATTAATATTATTATTACAATTATTGTTTTAGTATTTTTAATGAGATATATTGTAAAACTATTTGTAAAAACAGGTTATTTTGATAATAAACTTTATTTCTTTATTGGAGTTAAAAAGAATAAAATAGTAAAACAAGATGAAAAAATTATTCCATTTAAAAAGATAGACTTTATTAAACATAAAAATAAATTATTATTAATTACTTCATTAATAATTGTTATAGGAATTGGTCTTATATTTGTAAGACATCTAAATTTAGGAGTAGATTTTACTGGAGGAACTAGTATTAATATAAACAGTAGTGCTAAAACTAATATGGATAGTTTAAAAGAAACATTAGCTGATTATAATATTAGAAAAGTAGAAATTAATAATGATGGCTATTTGTTTGTCATCGAAGAATTATTAACAAAAGATGATATTGAGAATTTATCTAATTTAATTGAAAAAGAATATGATACACATACTGATATATTTGTTGTAAGTGATATTGTAAAGAAAGAATTAGTAAAAAATGCTATTTATTCATTATTACTTGCTCTTGTGGGTATAATTATCTATGTAAGTATCAGATTTAAATTTAATTATGCTATCGCTGGAATAATAGCTTTAATTCACGATGCATTGATAACTTTGATATTTTTCTCACTATTTAAAATTGAAATTAGTTCAATCTTTATTGCAGCAATTCTTACAATAATTGGTTATTCAATAAATGCTACAATTGTAACATTTGATATGATAAGAGAAAATTATAAACACAAATATAAAAATGAAATTAAGAAGAAAGAAGATTTGACAACATTATTAAATGATAGTATCAGACTTACCTTTTTTAGAACTATTTTAACAACTTTGACAACTTTACTTCCTGTTATTTCACTTATGTTATTTGGAGCAAGAGAAATATTTAATTTCAATGTAGCTTTATTAGTAGGATTTATTGCAGGTGTATATTCTTCAATCTTCATATCAAATAGTATATGGTATATACTAGAATGTAAAAATATTAGTAAGCCTAAAACTACAAATAAAAAATCTGAAGAGATTGAAGAGTTACAAGTAAGAGGAATTAATTGTTAATTACTTTTTAGTTAACATAGTTGATATTACAAAAAAAACATTCTATAATGTAGTTAGGAGGATATTGATGGAAGATAACATTATGACAAGTGATATTTTATATAATGTACAAATTATTAAAGTAAATGATCTAGAACAAAAACTAGATGTACCTTGCTATGAATTAAAACAAGATGAAAAAGGTCTATATTATTTAGCAGAATTGCCTTTAGTAAATCATAGTCCTGAATTTAAAGAAAAATTATTTTATCGTTATGAAGATTTATCTCAAGAAGAAAAAGAAAAATATAGTAAATATGTTATTACATTACCTATGAAGTATAATGAAATAAGGTATTATGATAGACCAAAAAGTTGGACTAAAGCAAAGAAAAAAGAAAATAAATAAGAAATTCTTTTAAAAATTTACAAAGATTACTGTAAGAAAAGGCAGTAATCTTTTTTATTTATAAGGAAAGTGCTTTTAAAGTGTAAAATAAAAGGTGGTACCAAAATGGTACCACAAAAAGTATCT
>CANRCE010000021.1 GCA_947629035.1 uncultured Bacilli bacterium
GAGATAGCTCAGTTGGCTAGAGCAATCGGTTCATACCCGATAGGTCGAGGGTTCGAATCCCCCTCTCGCTACCAATAATGATTATTACTAGATTGTGTATCTAGTTTTTTTATTTAATAAAAAATGTTATAATATTAGTGAGAAAAGTAGGAATTTGTATAATAAAAATAATATCAAGTTTAATTTTTGATATTATTTTTATTTGAATATTCGCTTTTTAAAATATTTTCTTTTCCTTCTGGTAATTCTTTGCATCAATTGATAAAAAATTATTTAAGCTGTCTAACTTGTAATGACTTAAAATGTAATAAAATAAAAATATGGACTGCTCCATATAAAAACGCAAAAAGAACTAAATTATTGTATAGTGATGATTTATATAGCTATATAATAATTCTTGAAAGACGCAAAAATGATATGTATATAATAGTTCATATTTAATTGATGAAACTGAATATCTACAAAATGTATTATAAAGAATATAATAAGTATTAAAAAGTCTCTAACAATTAAGAGACTTTTTACAATATAAACGGATAACGCAACTAATAAATAGTTGCGTCTCCAGGACTCATATAACCCTTGGTCATTGAGTAATTAAATTGTAGTACAAATTATAATTAAAGTCAATCCATAGATTTTTGATAGATTTATTAAGTAACAATTATTAGTAAAAAAATTGTGTTAGATGAAATAATTTTAAAATTAAGGAAAAAACAATGATATTCACAAAAAGCAATCAATATAAAAGATATTAATAATGATAATGTTTAATTATATTATAATAAACTATGATTTTTTATTTCTTTCTCTAATTATATCTGTTTTTAAAATTAAAACAAGTGTTAAAATAAACAAAATAATATAAATAATTAATCCATATTCAAAGTCTCCTAATACATAGAAAATAGAAGATGCTGCAAATAATAAGTCTACAAAATAGATAATTAAAACCGTTTTTCTTTGAGAGAATTTTAATTTTAATAATTGATGATGTAAATGGCTTTTATCTGGCATAGATATTGGTTGATGTTTAAGTAATCTTCTTATAATAGCAAATAATGTATCTAATATTGGAATAGCAAGTAATAATACTGGTACGATAAAAGATGTTAACGTTACATTTTTAAAACCTAATAAGGAAATTACTGCAATAATATAACCTAAAAACATACTACCCGAATCACCCATAAAAATTTTAGCAGGATTAAAATTATGAAGTAAAAATCCTAATGTGCTTCCTAACATAACAAAGGTAAGTACTAATTCTAAATTATTAGTATTTTCCATTAAAATGGCAATAATTCCAATCGTTAAGAAATAAATTGATGAAAGTCCACCTGCTAAACCATCTAGACCATCAATTAAATTAATGCAATTAATAACAGCAGTAATAAATAAAATTGTAATAGGAATTGAAAAAACTCCAAAATTTATATATATACCTAAAGCGCTTACATCTTTTAAAATTATTCCTCCATAAATTGGTATTATTGCTGAAGCAGCAACCTGCCCTATCAATTTATAACGAGCTCTTATAGGCTTTATGTCATCAATAATTCCCGTTATTACAATGATAAAACTTCCAATTAAAATAGAATTCATTTGTATGGAATTTTCTCCAAATAACATATAGCCTAATAAAAATCCAAAGTAAATACCCAAGCCTCCAAGTCTTGGAATTGGAACTTTATGTACTTTTCTTTCATTTGGTATATCTAATGCTCCTATATGTATAGCTATTTTTTTTACAAAAGGAATAAAGATAGCTGTAAAAATAAAAGTAGTAAGTACCATTAATATTATTTGTTTTACTTCCATAAACTTCCCTCCACATAAAACTGTTACATATATTATATAACAGTTTAATATTTTTATCAATAATTTAATATTTAAGTTTCATTTTTTATAGCGAAATTATAAGAATCTTGGACCATATCTTCTAATGTCTTTTCGCTTTGCCAACCTAATTTTTTACGTGCATAACTTACATCTACATAGCAAGATGCAATATCTCCTGCTCTTCTTGGCGCTATTTTATAGGCAATATCAACATTATTATATTTTTTAAATGCATTTACAATATCTAAAACACTATAACCTCTTCCAGTACCTAAATTAAAAGCATTAATTCCCTCATTTTGATTTAGCCACTCTAAGGCTTTTATATGTCCATGAGCTAAATCAACAACATGAATATAATCTCGTACACCAGTTCCATCAGGTGTATCATAATCATTTCCATATACTAGTAAACAAGGAAACTTACCTGTTGCTAATACTTTCATAAATTTCTCCTTTATACAAATTATCTTCAACATGAGTATATCACATTTTTTTTATTTCAAATATCTTTTAAAGTATTTACATCAATAAATACATCAATGTGTCATAACAATATATAATTTTCCCTATTCCAATTTATGTTATTAGCCTTATATCACATGATATATAGATACTTATGTAAGCTTGAAAAAATATATTTTGATTTATTTTAATATATAAATTTTAAAAAAATCAGTATGTCCTTTAAATTAGTAAACATATTGATTTTAAATTAGTCAGAATTATTTTCCTTATTTTGATACAAAATTATAGGAATTTTTAATCATATCCTTTTAGTGTTTTTTCTTTCACTCTAACTTTTGCTTAGCATAACATATACTATCATAACAACTAGTAATACAGTATTTACTTTTTTAGGCTATTTTTTATAAAATACTTAAACCATTATTATCATTCTTTATAACATTTAACCTTTTTTACTTTAATAAATTTTAGTTTATTTAATAATTGTTTAATTATATTTAATACCTGATTATATAAATCCCTAAACATTTCATCTTTTAAAATTGCTAATACTAAAAAGTATATTATTATTCCAATTAATATTAAGAAAAATAAATTTAGAATGCTGATCGAAAGGAATTGTTTAATAAAAATTACTCCAACGCACATAATTACTCCTGCAATTATATTTTTAATTGATAAAGAAAATATTAATCGCAATGATAGTTGCTTTGATCTATATATGTAAACAAAACCAACTATCGTAACTAAAATTTCCGCTATAATAGAAGCTATACTTGCTCCTAATGAATAATACTTAGGTATCAAAATCAAGTTTAAAATTAAATTAGATACAGCTCCAACCATTACAGTTAAAGTTAATACATTTTCTTTACCAATTGGTACAAAATATTGAAATCCGTTTACATTACTAAGGCCAATAGCAATTACTAAGACACTAAATATAGGAAGTAAAATTATTACCTTCTCATATCCAGATCCAAGAAGAATTGGTACAAGAAAATCTGCAATTGAAATTATACCGAACATAATTGGAATACCAAACATCCAAACAAACTTATACGATCGATACATGTAATTTTTAAGTTTATCCAAATTTCCATTTTTAAATGTATTACCTATTCTTGAAATCATAACAGTCGACAAAGATGTCACAACAGTTAAGCAAAGTTTTACAATTTTTTCGGCTTGTTCATAATATCCATTTTCTATATAATTATTACCAGAAAACCAACCTAACATTGTTTTATCCAAAATTGTATACACTTGAATAGCTATTGTTGGAATAAAAAGTTTAATGATTGTTTTATAATTTTTAAATGGTTGAATGTTAGTCGGTTTACAAATATATTTAGGTAAATAGAGCCATAAAGATATTGCGCCTAAAAAAGATAACATTGCTGTTCCAATAATATATATAACCAAATCGCTTTCACTTTTTATAAAAGCAAATATAAAAACAATATTTAACAATTTAACAATAGTATTTCGTGTAACAGTTTTTTGAAATTCTTCTAATCCTTGAAAAAACCATGTTATATCAAAAATACAAGTAACAATATTTAAAGAAAGAATTAAATATATAATAATATTATCTTTAGTATTTACTAAAAATATACCATAAAAGGCTAAGGTCACAAATACCATAACTGTTCTAAATATAATTGTTTCAAAAAAGATTTTACTTCTTTTTTCTTTATCATCTTGAACATAACTAACTGCTCGTTGACCATATGTACCAGTACCTAGACAAGCAAACAAAGTAAAATATGATACTATTGCTGTAGCAAAACTATTAAGTCCTATATTCTCTACACCTAAAACTCTCGATAAATAAGGGGTAGTAACAATAGGAACAATTAACAAAAGTAATTGATAGCAAGTATTAAATATATAGTTTTTCTTGATACTTTTTTTCATTAAAACACCAACTTTTTTTATTTATGTAGCTTTATTTATCTAATTTTTTTCTTTTTTTGAGTACTATTATATATTCTTTTAGAAAAATATAAATAAGCAAAATGTGATGTCATTGGATTTAATAATAGTTTGTAAGCAATCTTTTTTCTTATAGGATTATCTTTTAAATACGGTTTTATTTCCTTACGATGTTTAACACATACTTGTAATGTTTTTTCAATTAATTTTGCCTTTTCTTTGTAATTATCCATATTTTCAATTTTACCTATTTGTGAAGTTACATGAAAATAATTTAAAAACATACGATAATAAAAATCTTTGGCATAAACTCCACTTTTTTCATATTGAGAAACTATACTCATATAAACTTGATAGTGATAATCTGCTATCTTAGGATTAATATCACTTACACTATTACCTTCTCTATCCACTAAATAATAAGCAAGTGCATCATCAACATGCATAATTCTTTTAGAATTTATTACTGATATCACGTATAAAATAAAATCGGTAAAGCTTATTTTGTGTGGAAATTCTATATTTTTAGTAATTTTTGTTCTATATAACTTAGCATGAGGTGTAGGTGATAAGAAGAAAAACTTAAATGCATCGTTACCTTCATATACTATATTTGATTTTGGAACAAAGTACTTATTAACAATGCCATTGGTATATACCTCTTCATTATCATTTGAATAAACTATATAATAACTTCCATAAACAATATCTAAATTATTTTTAATTGCTTTGTTATATAAAACTTCAATAGCATTTTCAGCTAACCAATCATCTGGATCACACACTAAAAAGTAATCTGTTTTGATGTTTTTAATTGCATATTCTAAAACAGAGCCATATCCTCCATTTTCTTTTTCAATACATTTTACTCTCTTATCCTTTTTAGCATATTTTTTTATAATATCAACACTATTATCAGGACTACCATCACTAATTGCCCATATTTCTATATCTTTAAATGTTTGATTTATTAATGAATCCAAACATTTAGGAAGATACTTTTCTACATTATATATTGGAACTATAATACTTACTTTAGCCATAAATTAATTCTCCTTTTCTATTTTTTCAAATAATTTTAATGCTTCATTGATTATTAAATCCATATTGTAATATTTATATTGACTAAGCCTTCCTATCAAATGTAAATTAGGATATCTGTTTGCTTCTTGGAGATATTTTTCATAAATATTTTTGCTTTCTTCATTATTAATTGGATAATAAGGTATCATATTTTTGTTTTTTTCATATTGACAAGGATACTCTCTCATAATTGTCGTTTTATTGACATTATAGTTTTCACCAGTCATGTGTTTATATTCTGTTATCCTTGTAAATTTATCTTCCTTAGTTGGATAATTCACAGTAGCAACAGGTTGGTAGTAATCAACATCTTTACTTTCAAATTCAAACTTTAATGAACGATATGGTAAATCGCCATACTTATAATTAAATAACTCATCTACTTCTCCAGTATAAATAACAAGACCTTTAAAAACTTCACCTTCAACCATTATTTTACCCTCTAAAAAGCTCATTATACTCTTAGCATCAACAGATAGTTTGATATCAATATTCTCACTATTTAACATATTTTCAAATATTTTAGTATAACCACCTACAGGCATAATTTGATATTTATCTTGAAAATACCTATCATCTAAAGATATAAATATTGGTACTCTATTCGTAACCTCAGGATCTATTTCATCAGGTGTTTGTCCCCACTGCTTCATTGTATAATACAAAAAGACATTTTCGTATATAAATTCTGCTAATTCATTTATATCTTTATCACTATGTTTTCTTAATTCTAATATAGGTATTTTCTTCTCCAGACCAAACTCATTTATTAATACTTTCTTAAGTTTTTCACTTTTTTCTTTTGAAAAACATTTTTCTAATGAAGTTAAATTAAAAGGAATAGGAACTAAATTATCCTTTATTTTACCCAAGACCCTGTGTTCATAGGTAAACCACTTACCAAATTTTGTTACATAATCATAAACATTATCTAAATTAGTATGAAATAAGTGTGGTCCATATTTATGTGTTATAATACCATTTTTATCTACATAATCATACATATTTCCACCAATATGATCCCTTTTATCTATTATTAAAACTTTTTTCCCTAATTTATTTGCCAATCTTTCTGCGATAGTAGCTCCCGCAAATCCAGAGCCAACTACAATTACATCATATTTTTTCATATTCTACCTCTCTTTATTTAATTTTATCAAATTATTTTGATAGTGTCTATTTTTTTATATTATATAATGATATAAAATCTTTTTCTATATACTTTAGTACTTCTTTCATTGTTCTTTATACTTTTTACAAATAGCATCGACTATTTTTCTACTAGCATAGCCATCACCATAAGGATTATTTGCTTTACTCATTTTTTCATATTCTTGCCTATCATTAAGTAACATCATCGTTTTACTATAAATAATATCTTCATCTGTTCCCACTAATTTTAAAGTCCCTGCTTCAATTCCCTCAGGTCGCTCTGTCGTATTTCTTAAAACTAATACAGGTTTACCTAAAGACGGAGCTTCTTCTTGAATACCTCCTGAATCACTTAATATTAGATAACTTCTATTTATAAAATTATGAAAATCAGTAACATCTAAAGGCTCAATAATTTTAACTCTATCTATATCTTTTAAAACTTCATTAGCTATTTTTCTTATTTCTGGGTTAAGATGGATTGGATAAACGACTTTTACATCTTTGTTTTCTAAAACAATTCTTTTAATAGCATTAAAAATATTATACATAGGTTTACCTAAATTTTCTCTTCGATGAGCCGTTAATAATATCAATCTATCTTCTCCTAACCAATCAAATATTTCATGATGATAATTATCTTTTACTGTATATTTCATAGCATCAATTGCTGTATTTCCTGTTACATAAATTTTCTCTTTTTCAATATTTTCTTTTAAAAGATTTTTTTCACTAACTAAAGTAGGAGCAAAAAACATATCAGTTATTCGATCGACCATCTGACGATTTATCTCTTCTGGAAATGGTGAATATTTATCATAAGTTCTAAGACCTGCCTCGACATGGCCTATATCAATCTTGTTATAAAAAGCTGCTAGGGCACCTGCTAGGGTCGTTGTCGTATCTCCATGTACCAAAACAATATTAGGTTTTTCTTTTTTTAATACTTCTTCTACTCCGATTAAAACTCTCGAAGTTATTTCTGATAAGGTTTGACCTTGTTTCATAATATTTAAATCATAATCAGGCTTAATATCAAAAATATTTAAAACTTGATCTAACATTTCACGATGCTGAGCAGTTACACAAACAATACTTTCAATATCCTTTCTTTTTTCTAATTCTTTTACAAGTGGTGCCATTTTTATAGCCTCAGGTCTTGTTCCAAAAATTGTAATTACCTTAATCATCTACATACCTCCTAATTATTATGTTTATAATTTCTAATATAGTAATAGTTAACACTTAAATATTTATGTATTTTATATTCACTTATATTATCATAATTATAATTGTCTAATATTTCTTTAGTCTCATCATGGGTCTAAAAGTTTTTCATCAATAACATCTCTATTTGTGTAAACAAAAGGATAAACTAAACCTCTAATTTGATACTGACAAGTCGTAATTCAAACATCAGTTAAACTAGTATCACCAAGATTATCATAAATAGACTGACTTTTATATAAAGTATTATAACTTACAAAAATAAGGCCTAAAGATAAAACACTAAAGATAATATGACCTTGAATGTTATACTCGTATTTTTTCACATATCTTTTAGTTAAGAAAAAGATAATTATGACAAATAAAGCATTGATTTTTGTAACTTTGTTAATTTTTTTCTTTTTTTCTTCTGCATAAAATTCACTTCTTTCTATTTTGTTTATTTTTTTCCATATGTCATAATAGAAACTCCTAATATAACAACAAATATTCCAACAGCTTGATTTAATGTTATTTTTTCTTTTAAAATTAAACAAGATGATACAACAACAATAGTATTTACAATAGCCACTGAAAGGGGCATAGCTATTGTTAAATTCATTCTGCTTACAATTATCATCCATAATAAAAAGGAAGTACCATAACATAAAATACCAATTATAGATTTTATAGAAAAGTGTATGGTTAAGTCAAAAAGTCCGAAACTTAAATTAGGATTATTACTTCCTAATTTAAATAGTATTAATCCAGATGACGATAATAGAACATATAAAATAAACAAGATAATATTTATCATTTTAGTCCTTCTTTCCATTTTTATTCACTCTTTCTTTTAATAATGATACTTCTTGAATTAATAATGTTATTTTAGCATTTTGAATGGATAAACTAGTTGTAAGAATAAAAATAACATAAAACAAAAAGAAAAAGCCAAGTAAAAAAATCATATTAGAGCTTGCTTCAAAACCAAAAGTATCTGCTAATTTAAAAATAATGTTAGGAAATAGTGCTATAAAAATCATAAAAATTATTAAAACAATCCAAAAGCATGCATATCTCATTGATAATTTTTTTCTTTTAACAGTACTAATAATTAATACTAATTGTAACAAAAGTAATACAACTAAAAAGCTTTTTAAAACATTATTCATTATCTTTTCCTCCTTTTACAATACTAGTAATAATGATCGACAATGAAACACTAAACATATAATATATGCTTTTAAATGGTTTAATTGATGATGTTCCATATTTTCTTTCATGCATTTCTACTGGTATTTCTTTAATTTTATAACCTTTTCTGATTAAATTAACTGTTGATTCAGGCTCTGGATATTCAACTGGATAGTTTTTAGAAAATAACTTAATTACAGCTTTATCAATAGCACGAAAACCACTTGTAGGGTCATATATTTTTTTACCAGTAAAAATTTTGATAAGAAAGGATAAAATTTTTATTCCTAATCTTCTAGTAGTAGATGACTGAAACTTACTGATTTTCTTTACAAATCTGGAACCAATAACAAAATTGTAACCTGATGCTATTTGTTTTATTAATTCATCAATATAGTTTTCATCATGCTGTCCATCGCCATCAAATTGTATGGCAATATCATAATTATTTTCATAAGCATATTTATATCCCGTTTGAACGGCTCCGCCAATGCCAAGATTGTGAATTAAATTAATAACATTAATGTTATTATTAAGACATATATCATATGTCTTATCTGTACTTCCGTCATTAATGACAACATAATCAATTGTATTTTTATTTTTCTTATTATAATTTATTATCTTATTAACAGTATTTTGTATATTTAATTCTTCATTATAAGCTGGTATTATAACTAATACTTTCATTTTGCAACACCTACTTTTTTACTTTTTTTTAATTTGATAATCTTTTTGAATAAAATGCTAAAACCAATGCCGATTATAATATATCTAATAAAGAACATTGTTATTGCATATCTGCTAAATGCAAATGTATAGGCATAGAGTACAATTTGACTACCATATAATAAAATTAGGAAAAGCCATTCTTTTAGCTTGCTTCTATCAAAAATAATTATTAATGAACTTAATATAAATAACAAAATGTCAAGTTTTCTAGTAAATACAATCTGTTCTGTTTCAACACCAAGTAATGTATCCCAATAGAAGGTACTATAAATAAGTTCATATGGTTTGTAGTACAAATAGGATTTAAGCATAGATTTTTTATCTTTTTTCCACCACTCTTTCATACGATATTTTGCTTTCATACCATCATATTCTAAAGAATAATATTTAGTCATATAATCTTTTTCGTTTTGATTTTCAAGATAATACTTCATTTCGCTAGGCATTTTATTATCAACATTAGTTATATAATCTAATTCTTCATCTTCAGGATATCCAATTCCTTGATAAGTCCCAAGTAAAAGGGGATTCCCCATTCCATATGTAAGAGGTATAAATTTACCAAATAATTTGTAATTTCGATAAGTCCATGGTGCTAAAAGTATGATTAGAATAGCTCCCGCTATTAAACATTGTTTTATGAGAAGTTTAAAATCATATTTTTTAAGGAACAAAAAGATAAAAAGAAAAAGAGGAAAAATACCAATATTAGGTCTTATAAAAATCGCTACAAAGTATGATATTAAAATAAATATATAATCAAATAATAACTGATGCTTACTTTTTTCTTTTTTATCATAATCAACAGATAGTTTTAAACTAAAATAAATTAATAATGAAAAACAAAGAAGGAAAGGTGTCTCTGTCAATGTTAGATTATCCATCCAAATATAGTCAATAGCTAGAAAAAACAAACATGGTAGTGAAGCAAAAAATTGATTAGTATATAGTTTTATTGTTTTGTAAACTACAAAAACAGTTGATAATCCTATAAGTATGTAAAATATTTTTAATGATATCATAAGTTTGGTACCTGTTCCAAAAATGAAAGCAAATAATGCTATTAAAAATGTCATTCCGGGCATTATTTGAGCTGATAAAACACCATGCATAGTTATGGTACCAGTCTTCAAAAAGGTAATACCACTATTTATATAGCTAGCATCATCACTATTTAGAGTATATTTAAAACCCAATTCATTAATAGCTAAAATATGTAATATTAAAGATATTAATATAATAATACATATCATATAATTTTCACAAAAGAATTTTTTTAATTTAGATAATGTCTCTTTCATATTTTTCATCGCTTCTTATTTATATTTCCTTACTCTAAACATAAATTTAACATTACTTTCATAAAATCTTTTTAGTCTACTAGGCTCTTTTATTATCCGATATAACCATTCTAAATTTAATTTGATAAATATTTTAGGAGCTCGGTTCTTATGACCACTTATAACATCAAAAGATCCTCCAACTCCTACAAAAATACCTTTTTTAAATTTTTCTAAATGTTTATAAATTAACTTCTCTTGCATAGGTATTCCTAAGGCAACAAGTACAATATCGGGTTCTAATTTAGAAATACTTGCAAATATTTTATCTTTATCTTTTTCATAGCCGTTAGTAGCTCCCACTACTTCTAGATTAGGATATTTATCTTTTAATACTAAAAGCATCGAATCAATTACTTCTTGCTTAGCTCCAAATAAATAAATTTTCTTTTTTAAATCATTTCCATACTCTAATAAAGTAGTTGCTATATCGATACCAGCTATTCTCTCTTTGATGTCATAACCAAGCATTTTAGAAGCTTTAACAATAGCAATACCATCAGGTACTAATATGGAATTTTTATCATTTAATAATTTTTGTAATTCAAAATCATATTCACTTTTCATAAGTGTCTCAGGATTAGCAGTTACAATAAACATTTTTTTTTCTTTTTTTAGACTATCTTTTAATATCTTGTCAAAAGACTCTTTACTATCTTTATATAATTTATCAAATAATTTTTTCATACATACCACCTGTTTCCATTTACATTATAGCAAAAAAAATATATAAAAAAAAGACTTTTGATATTAATTTCAAAATCTTTACATTATATTACATAGTTAATAATAATCTTAGTATAAATTTCCACATAGGCATACTCTTTGATATATTTAATCTTGGAATTTTATAATTATCATCATTAATAGTTGACTTTCTATGTTCTTTCCCAGGTCCAAAAGTAAAAGCCATAATATAACCATTATCTTTTAAAGCCTTTATATAATCATCTGTATAGTTACCATGAGGATAAGCAAAATATTTAGTATCAAGTATTTCTTTCATCTTATTTATATCTTCAACAACTTCATCATATTCTTTAGCATCGTTTTGATGCCTACTATAAGTATGCGAAGCAAATTCTACATTTGGATATTCAACTTTACTTTTTTCGATTGTTTCTAAATTCATAAAACCATTACCATCGGTATAAGCATTATTTCCAATATAGAAAACAACAGCATTCATATTATATTCTTTTAATAAAGGAAAAGCATATTCATAATTATTTTGATAACCATCATCAAAAGTAATTAATACAGAGTTATGTGGTTTTTTACATTTTTTATTTTTCCAACAATAATATTCATCTAAAGTTAATGTTTTATAATTGTGATTTTTTAAATATTTTAATTGCTCTTCAAACTTTTCAGCATCAATTGTAAGTTCTGTTCCCTTTTCATTTAATTTGCTAGGCAATATCGCATGATATCCTAAAATAGCAACTGATTGTTCATTTAAATAATAAAGAATAGATAATCCTACCAACAATACTAAAAATGCTAAAATTAAAATTACTATAATTATTTTTTTTGTTTTCGACTTCATTTTATTACCTCCTATTTTATCTGTCCAAAATAATTACTTAAATCTGTCATTGTTGTATAGGTTACGATAACAAATCGTCTAAGTCTAAATTTATCAGATCCCACGTGTACAAGATTATCACTATTATTAGACTCACCAATAAATGCCATTGTAAAGCCTGCCTTTTTTAATTGTTCAATAGAGTATTCATTATATTCATAAAAAGGATAACAAAATACAGTTGAGCCTCCTAAAGCCTCACGACTAAGTCTTAAATCTTCTTGAATTTCAGACTCAGGTAAGCACTGAATGCCACCACCCTGACCAGTCGGACAATCACCATAATCATGCATACTATGACTATGGGAATGTAGTTCTATATAATCAGTAACATAATAATTTTTAGCATCATACCAAGAAGTTATTAAGAAAATGGTTGCATTCATTTTATACTCTGTCAACATATCAACAGCATATTTAGTTCGATCTCCATCATCAATTGTTATAGCAACACTCTTAGGAAGTTGTAATTTACCATCAATATACATTTCTAACTCTTCCATTTTAACGGTAAAAATATTATTTTCTTTGAAAAAATCTAAATGCGTTTTAAACTGAGCTGTTGAGTGACATATTTCACTAGGACAATTAGCTTTCTCTTCAGCATTATTAGCATCATAAAAAGCATGATAATTTAAAACGCCAACTCCACTTGCATTATGTAAATCAGTATTATGATTATCTTTTACATCGACAACTTCATCTTTTTTTATATATAATAATCTATTATTAAACTCTACTCCGTATCTATCATCATCTTTAATAATAATTGGTAAATCAAATGATTCATTTAATTTATAAATTAAATTATCTTCCTTATCATAAAAGCTTGTAATATCATTGGTAACAATATTTTCATTAAAAACTATATAGTTTTTATATCTATTATCAACAGATGATAATTCTTCAATCACATCAACATCTTCCCATTTAATATAATAGCCTTCAAAATCACTAATTTCAAAATATTTAGTATCTTTCGTGATTTTACTTTCTACTAAAGTAAGTTCTACTCCATTTCCAATTTCTCCTAGTTCGTTACCATTTTTATCATATAATTTAGCTTCCTTATTAGTTTTTACATAACTATTATAATGATTTTGAATTTGAGTTAAGCTATCCTTCTTATTACCATTTACATTCAATGAACCTTCTTCATTATTATTTATTAAAAGATAAATACCCCCTACAATTAATAAAAATATAATAATAAATATAATAATTGCAATAATAACTTTTTTATTATTTATCCTTCTTTTTCTTTGCATCTTGATCACTCCAATTCTCAAAATACATTATACTTTAATTTTTATTATCATTCAATAATTTTAACCAATCTTTTTTAACATTTTTTATTAGATATTTTTGACAATATTCATAACTTAAAGAAGAAAGTTTATTAAGTTTCTTATGATTACTCAACGAATTTATAATTTCATCTACCATCTTTTGTTTATCACGGTTTTCAATCAAAATACCAACATCATCTTTTAAAAGAAATCTTGCCCCACTAGCAGAGTCAAATGCTATACAAGGTATTTTATAACTCATAGCTTCAATTAATACTAAACCAAAAGATTCAGTAAATGATGTCATAACAAATAATTTAGCTTGCGTTAAATACTTTTCCATTTCCTTTTTAGAAATAAATCCTGTAAAAATAACTGTATCCTCTAAATCTTCATCTTTTACTTTTTCTTCTAAAACATGTCTTAAAGAACCATCTCCAATTAAATATAATTTAACATCATTTACCTTTTCTTTTACTTTTTTAACTATATCAATTAAATCTAACTGTCCTTTTTCCGTTTCTAATCTTCCAACATTAATTAATATATTTTCTTTTAAATTAGCACTTTTATCTGGTAAACTATCAATTACATTTGGAATAAAGATGCACTTAGTACTTCCTATTTTATCTTGATAAAATTGTTGTAATTCTTGTGATACACACACTAAATAATCAAATTTGTTAATCGATTTTATAAGTTTATTTACATACTTATTATCATTATTATGAAAATTATGTTCAGTTGCTATCTTAACAATATTTTCATCTGCATAAGTTGATACTAATTTATTATGAAAAGTCCTTGTAGTTATAATATATTTACTATCAATATTATTTATAGCTTCAATATTCTTAATCTTCTTTAAAGTTAAAATTTTAACACTTTTAAAGCCCTGCTTTAATATATTAGTGATATTTTTATTTGCTATAGCCTTTTTAAATTCTTCCTTGTTTGGTTTATCATCTATTAGATATTTGATATTTATTTTCTTATCAAAACTAAAAGCTGGTTTATCTAAAACTTTATAAGTAGTAATAATATTTATTTGATAATTACCCTCCAGCATTTTACATAGTGATGAAATATATTGTTCAACTCCACCATATCCCAAATGTAGAGCTAAAATTGTAACTTCGTCTTCTTTTAATTTTTTTAAATTTTCTCCATTTACTTCACGATAAAGTAATACAAAGGTAAATATTAAATAAATGGATACTGCCGGAGCACCACATATATGACCTGCTAGACAAGATACTCCAAGCAATAAAGTTACAGCATATAAATATAGCAACTCGTAAAAGCATATTTTTAACCTTTTCTTCAATATTTTAAATAATGATTTGAAATATATCCATAAAAGTGGTCCAAAGTATATAATAAATCCAATTATTCCATAATGAAATAATATATCAAAAGCATCTATTTCGATTAATTTTTCTATTTTTTGATTATTAATAGTTTCTCTATTACTAAAACCAATGCCAAATATTTTATCTGAAAAAGAACTAACCTTATAAATATCAAATGTATTATATAAATAGATATCTCTTGAACTTAATGCTATTCTCAAAAATTTACCAAATGATGTATTTTGCTGATTTTTATAAGTCTCATTATCTTCTATTTGATTATTAACATTATCAATATTATTTTGTAAATTACTTGTAACAGAAAGCAGTGGAATAACACAAACAGATATAATTAATATAAACAATGTTACTAAAAATGGTTTAATTGTTATTTTTTTTCTAATTATAAAGAAATATAAACAAAAGACTATTTCCGTAAAAATCATTCCTAAAAATGCTACTTTTGTTCCAATTATCATCATGGCAGCAACCACTAGCATTGAAAAAATAAATAACTTGATAACTTTATTTTCATATCCTAATTTATATAAATATGGAAATAATAATGTTAAAACAGCTCCAATTTCATTCGCAGCATAAAACCAACCGACAGAACCAGAATTGTTACCCGAATATGAACTAAAAGATGTATTAGTTATACTTGGCAATATTATTAATGAAGCTAAAACAACTACATTTATTATGAATATTGTTTGTAATTCATTTTTATTTAATTTAAAATACTCATAACAATTTAATAAGCATATCATTGCAATTGGTAAATAAAAATATTTAAATATATTTATAACTTCGTGCATTACAAATGTTGGTTTTAATATATCAATTTTAGTTATAAAATAAAGCAACAAAAATAAAGCCAATATAGAAAAATAAAATATTGTTTTTTTCCTATATTTAGTTCTAGTAAAAATTAACGTATAAGCTATTAAAATTACTAAAAATAATCCTCTAGTAAAAATTCCTATAGTTATAGATGAATCAGTAAACCGTGCCATAATTGAAGTTATTAAATCAATTATAGGTTGCAATATTAAAAATATATATAATATTTTATCATTACTTATTTTATTATACCAATTGTTTTTTTTACTTTTATTCATTTTAATCAACCTCTCTATTTTTAACTGTCATTTTAAAATTTTGAATCATTAATTTTAACCTATTTAAAAATAATAATTCCCTGCTTAAGATATAATAGACTGTTGTAAGAACAAAGTTTATTATAAATATCATAACGCCATTTACAAACCATATAAATATATTACTGTTGTTAAGCAATTTATTAAAATAATAACAAATTACTATATTTATAATTAAACCTATAATATATTTAAAAAACTTTTTATAATAATTATTAACTTTATCATCAATAATTTTATTTGCTATAATTTTAGGATAATAAATAAAATTACTTATTATAAATGATAATATTGTTGCAAAAAGAATTCCTTGAATCCCATATTTATTTACTAAGACTAAAGATAATGTAACATTGATTATACTTTGATAAATAGCACTATTTCTAATGCTTTTGAATTCTCCGGAAGCATTAAGATAAGTGTCTAACGATATTTTTATGATATTTATATATAGTATGATTACAAAGAATAAACATACAACATTAGAGCAAACGTAATTTTGACCATACCAAATTTGAATAAATGGACTTATCATGTATAGTAGTGGCACAGAAATAATGCTTCCAATATAAAATAACAATGAATTTATTTCATTATAAACAGCTTTTGAATTTCCTGCATCAATAGCAAGTAAATTACCAATACTGGAAGTTAGAGCCGAATTTAATCTTTGAACCATTTGTGTAAGCATGCTAATAATTTGGTTATATATCGTATATATAAATACAGAGCCTAATCCTAAAAACTTAGAAACGATTATAATATCAATATTATTAAAAATTAAATTATTAATTTTAACAACAAATAAATTATTTGCCTCTTTCTTAAATGTCATATCCATTTTTTTACATTTACGTAAATATTGATGATCGCGTTTAGATATATACATCAAAATTATATTTTTAAAAATATTAAGTATCAAAAAACATATAATAATCGTCAATAACTTACCACCAATCATTGCTATAATTATTGAAATGATACTTTCACAAATTGATAAAATATGATTTAAATTACTAGATTTATACAATTTTTGTTCAGCATCGTATAAAATTGCATGCGTAATAGTAAAATAGGAACAAGCACTTGAAACAATGTATAGTACAAAACATAACCTTATATACCATGGCGAAATAGTCGTCTGTTTAATAAAAAACATAATACCAAGTGATAAAATTATTCCCAAGATAATTACAATAATACCAATCTTATTAAAATAACTTTTTGCCCCTGCAATTATTTCGTTTATTTTTCGATTATCATTTTCGGATATTGGCTTATAAAGTTGATATGCTACAGTTGCTCCAAGTCCTCCATCAACTAATGATAAATACATATATATCTGAAAAAATAACTGATATATTCCAACATATTCGATGCCAAGGTAAGAAAGCAAGATTTTAGTTTTAAAAATGCCTAAAACTGCAATTATAGATGTAAGTATTATTCCATATAAAAAGGTTTTTGCAACATTTTTAGTACGCATAAGTAACACATCCTTTTATAATTTTAAAAATGTACTAAGTCTTTGTGATGATAAATCATCACTATAATTATGAAATAATTTTTTCATATCTTTTCTCATTTGTTTATATTTATCATTGTCATTATAAACATCATCAAAAAAACTGTATAACTCAGATATGTTTTTTATTTTTTCTCCTGCCATATAATCAAGAGGCTTATCAAACACAAATCCTTTTTCTCTTTGATACTCTTCAAAATCATCAATTGCAAATCCAATCATTTTATCAAGTTGTAAATAATCATAGTATACTCCAGAATAATCTGTTATCATAGCATCAGTAATTTTATAAAGCTCACATAATTCTACATCTTTTTCAATTAAATAATCATCATCAATAACTATAATGTTGGATGTCGAATTAGTTTTAAAAAATGAAGTATCTTGGGCAGGATGTAGTTTAAAGAGTATAGCCATATTTTTTTCTTTTAAATATTTATTTAACTGTATTAAATCTTTTTCAGTATAAATTATTGGTAAACCTAAAGGAAATTCAAAACTAGAATCTTTTCTATTATTCATTTGCCTAAACGTAGGAAGCCATATGATGATTTTGTCATATTTTTGTAATTCTTTTAATTTTTCACGAGTATTAGTTTGTCTAAACATAACATCATTTCTAGGATTTCCAAGAGCTATTATTTTATTTCTATCTATATCTAATTGTTCATGTATAATATCACCACAAAAATCAGAAGCTACCAATACCAAATCAATATCTTTAGGTATTACCTTTAATCCTTTTACATTTTTAAATGGCGTTCCATGATTTATATTAAGAGTTATAGTTTTTTTATTTAATTTCAAAAGTGCTCTGTTACTTGAAATTAAATACTTTGCATTTTTTACAATCCAAAAATATTTAATCCATTGAAAAAAAGTTCTATGTGAAACATCATGCCACATTGTTATAAATCTAACATTTTTACATTCACGTTTTTTAAACTTTTTACTGTCATTCACAAACCAATATATTTTATATTTGACATTATAGTTGTTATTTATTAAATATTCATAAAATGATCTTGAGTTATCAGTATAATCTGCATTACTTTCAAAAACAATAACATTTTTTATTTTAAACAAAGACATTATTGTCATAATCATTATTTTAATTTTTGATTTCATTTATTAATAACCTCCAACTTCTTTTATTTATGAATTTTCTAACTTAATAATATTTGTTACTATAAAATCAATTATCTAAATTAGATTATAACACAAAATATATAACTTTTTTATTTTTTTTTAAATTTTTGTAAATTATTTTGCTTAAAGATGATACTGGCATGGCAATCGCTTAAAAATTTTAAAAGTTAACTGATACTTGGAATAATTTCAAATATCAGTTTTTCTATGTTAGAGA
>CANRCE010000022.1 GCA_947629035.1 uncultured Bacilli bacterium
CTCGCATATTCATTATACTACATTTTAAAAAATAATAAAAGACTGTTTTTCAAATTTTTCATTTGTCAACAGTCTGACACATCAAAATGATGTGTTTATTTTATAGTAATATTTTTAGTACTTTTTTTAGGCTCTTCTTCTTTTGGAAAAGTGATAGTTAAAATACCATTTTGATAGGTAGCTTTAATGTCACTTTCTTTTTTCGAACCAATATAGAAACTTCTTTTTACCTCGCCAATAAATCTTTCTCTTCTTATGTAATTGTTTATTTCTTCGATTTCACTTTTTTTGTTAGCAGTTATTGTTAAGTAACCATTTTCATAACTTATATTAATATTTTCTTTTTCTAAACCTGGTAAATCTATTTTAAGGTTATATTCTTCACCCTTTTCATAAATATCGGTTTTCATAAAAGAACTTTCTTTTAAAAATGGAGTATCAAAAAGATTAAAGTAATCATTGAAATAATTGTTTTTAGCTAAATTATTCATTATTATTTTCCTCCTTATAAATATTATAGGCTAGTTTTAAAAAATGATACTAATTTTCAATAATTAAATTACTATTTCCTAATGGAAGATAGATAATGGCACTAATGAAAGAAAAAATATTAGCTAAAAATAATAATTTTGCTTGGTTGTAATCTTCTTCATTTTTAAATTGTTGATTTTTTAATTTTTTATAGTAATAATAAGAATTTATTAGAAAGTAACATTCAATAAAAAATAAAAGATGACGATTAAATTTGTAAATATTATTCGCTTGTTTATTAGAAATTGTTTGTTTATTAAAAATACTTTTTTTCTTTTCATTAATGAGATAAAAAGATATAAAAGCTGCAATTAACGTTAAAAAAAAGAAAATAATATCCATATTTACTTGTTTTAATTCTTGCTCTTTTTCCATTACTATTCTCCCTATTTAAATATATGAAAAAAGAATATCTTTAATGAAGTGAACTATTTAGGGTATACCTCATTAATAATATTCTTTATTTAGTGTTTTTCTTTACATATTCTTCACGCATAATAGAGATAATTCTAACTACAAAGTCAACATCTTTTTCATGTAAAAAGCGACAATTTTCAATTATATAGTTAATTTTATTTTCTAATGGTTCTTCAGATAATTCAATATCTAATAAAGAATTTAGATTGATATCGAATAGTCTAGTTAAATCCTTTAGTATTGAAGCAGTTGGCTCTGATTTATCAGTTTCAATTCTCGATAGATGATTTCTGTTTATTTGTAACATCATTGCTAATTGTTCTTGTGAAATCTTCTTTCCTTTTCTTAAAGCTTTAATTTTTTCTCCTAAGGTCATGTACTTCTCTCCTTTGAATATAAACTAATTATAGTATAGTAAAATGACTTTTTGATGTGTTTTGAGGGTAAATATATTACCAATTTCGATAATATTCTTACCAATTATTTTTGATTTATACAATAATTAACAAGAAAAACATATATTACTAGATGGTATTTTAATTTTAAGGAAAAGATGATATAATTAGTTTGTGATAAAAATGAAAAAAATAATTTTGATTATATCTTTTTTACTACTTATAATGTTAATTACTATTATTGGTAGTATTATTCTTACAGGAAATAAAAAAGTAAAATATGAAGAAGATATTTTAACTTATCAAAATACTTTAGAAAATACTTTTTCAAGTTATGGTTTTACTTTTGATAATCCAAAAGTTATTGTAAATCCTTATAAAATATCTCCACTTACAGCATTAGTTATTTTTCAAACAACTGATAAAGTTGCTGTTGATGTTACAATAAAAGGTAAGAATAATGATGATTATACTTATACTTTAAGTGAAAATACTATTCACTATTTACCTATTTATTATCTTTATCCTGACTATAATAATGAAGTAATTATTAAAATAAAAGATAAAGAACATAAAATTAATATTAAAACTGATCCTATTACTTCTAATATAGAGAATTATCCACATTATTCTGATGATAATAATGTGATAAGATGGTATTTAACAAAAGAATATAAAGGTAGGATTACAAAATTAAAAAATAACCATTATTTACTTGGTAGTGATAAATTAGATAATTCTAATCATTCGATAAGCTTAATGGAAATTGATTTGCTTGGTAAAGTTTATTATGAATATTTACTTCCTAATGGTTATTACGGTTTAAGTTGTGAGATTAATGACAATATTTTAGTTTTAACTGATAAGTTAGTAGAATTTGATAAACAAACAATGCAAGTTATAAATGAATATAAAGTGGATGGCGATTATAATTATTTAATTTATAACAATGACAAAATAATTTTACAAAATGATAAACAAGCACTTTCAATTGATTATAAAAATAAAGACAAAGAAGATAGTTCTTTAGTAAAAATTCCTAAACTAGAACTTAAAGCTTCAAATTTAAAATTAGGTAAGGGTGTTAGATTAGGAACACTAGATGAAACTAAAAAAGAAAAGATAAGAATAGCTCTTTTAAAATATGATAAATATAATAAAGATTTGGATATAACAAAAGAATATAATCGTTTAGTAATAAAACTAGATACTAAAGATGAGGTATATGTTATATTGGATCAATTTTTAGATAAAAGAATATATAAATTAGAAAATAATATTTTATATATAAATGATACTGGTTTAAAAGGTAAATACACAATATATTTAAAAATTGGTGATAAAATTTATAAAACAAATTATTTTGTAAGTTATTAAAGCATATAATTTACTGGTGATTTTTATGAAAAAAATAGCTATTGTTTTTGGAGGATCTTCTTGTGAACATGAAGTATCTATAACTTCAGCAACATCAATGATAAAGGCTATTAATAAAAAAAAATATAATATAGATTTAATTTATATTGCAAAAAATGGCGTATGGTATAAGTATACAAAAGATATAGAGACTATAAAAGAAACTCAAATAGAAAAATATGCCAAAGATTTAGAAAAAATTGACAATATTGTAAAACAATTGCAAATATATGATATTATTTTTCCTATTTTACATGGAAAATATGGCGAAGATGGTTCGATACAAGGGTTATTTGAAATGATTGGGAAAAAATATGTAGGTTCTGGTGTATTAGCTTCAAGTTTATGTATGGATAAAATTTATACTAAAATAATAATTGATAAAGCTAAAATAAAACAAGCTAAATATCTTTACCTAAAATATGAAAAAAATAAATATATTTATATTGATGATGAATTTAATGAAAAAAATATAAATTTAAAAACGCTAAATACTCTAATAATTAATAAATTAAATTATCCTGTTTTTATAAAGCCTTCACGAAGTGGATCATCAGTAGGAATTAGTAAGGTTAATAATATAGATGAGTTATCAAAAGCTTTAGAAATAGCTAAAGAAGTTGATAATAAGATTTTAATTGAAGAGGCTATTTCTGGAAAAGAAGTTGAATGCGCTATTTTAGAGGATAATAAAATTATTGCCTCTACTCTAGGAGAAATTTTAACTGATGATCACTTTTATTCATATTATGAAAAATATGAAAGTAATAAAGAAAATACATTAATACCGGCAAGAGTTGACAAAAAACAGATGAAAAAAGTACAACAACTTGCCATTAAAGCTTTTAAAGCTGTTGATGCAAAAGATCTTGCACGAATAGATTTTTTTATAACTGATAAAAATGAGATATATCTAAATGAAATAAATACTATTCCAGGTTTTACTGAAATAAGTATGTATCCTAAATTATTTTCTTATGACAAAATAGAATATAGTAAGTTAATAGATAGACTGATAAAATAAAATTGGAATTATTAAATTCTAATTTTTTTTATGATTTTACATCTTAAAGTATATATGATATAATTATAAAGAAGTAACTTATAAGAGATAGAGATATGAAAAAAGACAGTTAGATAATTGTGTTTAGAAAAGAGGTTAGAGATGAAAAAAATAACAAAAGCTGTTATTCCAGTTGGAGGTATGGGAACAAGATTTTTACCTATTACTAAATCTGTTCCTAAAGAGATGTTGCCTATTGTTGATAAACCTACTTTAAGTTATATAATTGAAGAGGCAATACAATCGGGAATTACTGATATTCTTTTGATTACTTCACCATATAAAAAAGTTATTGAAGATTATTTTGATCGTCATTATGAACTTGAACATCGTATGATAGCTAAAGGTAAAACAAAAGAATTAAACATTTTAAAAGAAAATTTACCAAAAGTCAATATTTATTTTATTAGGCAAGGAGAACCTATGGGAAGTGGACATGCTATTAAGTTAGCTAAGGCATTTGTAGGAAATGATCCTTTTGCTGTATTATATGGTGATGATTTAATGAAAGCTAATGTTCCAGCCTTAAAACAATTAATAGATATGTATATGAAGTATGATGCCAATATTATTGGATGCATGGATGTTGATTTATCTTCAGTAAGTAGATATGGAATTATAAAATATAAAAATGAAGAAAGTAAGGTAGATACAATTATTGAAAAACCTAGTGTTGAAGAAGCACCATCGACAACAGCAGGTCTAGGAAGATATATTGTAAAACCTGAAATTTTTGATATATTAGAAAATTTGAGTAAGGGAATTGGCGATGAATACCAGTTTACAGATGCTATGAAAGAACTTATGAAAACTCAAGATTTTTATGCTTGTAAAATTGAGGGTAAATATTATGATACGGGAACTAAAATTGGTTATTTAAAGGCAAATATCGATTATGCTTTAGAAAAAGAAGAATTGAAAGATGATTTAGAAAAATATTTAAAAAATGATATTAAATTTAATAAATAAATTACAATATTTGGGATATAAAAAATCCTATTTTTTCTTTACATTTGTAAATATTTATTATAAAATATAGTTATAAGGAAAGTGGTGTCCTATGAAAAGCTACAATTTGCTACCTGCCGATACTTATATTGTTGTAAATCGTAGTGTTTTGACATCAAAAGATCGACAAATATTAAATTTATTATATCAGCCTCTTATTGGACCACTTCCTATAATGTTATATTTTTCTTTATGGTCTGATTTAGATAAAAAAGAACTTTTAAGTGAAGAATACACTCATCATCATTTAGTGGCCAATATGCATTTATCACTTAATGAAATTGAAAGTGCTAGATTAAAATTAGAAGCTATTGGCTTAATAAAAACATTTATAAAAAGTGAGGAAGTAAATAGTTATATTTATGAACTGTATTCTCCTGTTAGTGCTCATGAATTTTTTAATCATCCTATTTTGAATATTGTTTTATATAACAATGTAGGAAAAAAAGAATATGAGCGATTGGTTAATTATTTTAAGCCAATAAAAGTTAATACTAGTTCATATCAAGAAATAACTTGTTCTTTTAATGAAGTTTTTGATACAATTCCTTTTACTTCTTATGAAGTTATCAATGATGATGTAAGAAAATATAACAAATTGAAGCTTAATATTAATAGTAATTTTGACTTTAATTTTTTGATAGCTTCGATGCCTAAAAGTGTTGATGCTTCCAAGATGTTTACTAAAGATGTAAAAGAATTAATTTTAAATTTAGCTTTTTTATATGATATTGATGCGATGAAAATGCAAAATATTATTAAAGGATGTTTAAATGAAAGAGCTACAATTAATAAAGAAGCATTAAGAAAGACTGCTCGTGATTATTATCAATTTGATAATGGAGGAACTCTACCTACAATTATTGATAATTCACAACCTGAATATTTGCGTAAGCCGATTGGAGATAATTCAAAAAGAGCTAAAATGATATATACTTTTGAAACTATTTCTCCAAGAGAATTATTAATAAGTAAAAATAAAGGTGTAGATCCAACACGAAGAGATTTGAAGTTAATTGAAGATTTACTTATTGATTATAAATTAAAACCAGGAGTAGTTAATGTTTTAATCGATTATGTATTAAAAACAAATGACAATAAATTAAATAGAAATTTAGTAGAAACAATCGCAGGACAGTGGCAACGATTAAAAATTGAAATGGTTGAAGATGCGATGGCTTTGGCAGAAAAAGAACATAAGAAATACAATAAGAAAAATGAAAAGCCTACCATAAAAGAAGAAAAATTACCTGAATGGTTTGATAAAAAAATAGAAAAGACAGAAGTTGATATAAATAAACAAGAACAAATGGAAGAATTATTGAAGGAGTATAGGTGATGAAGAGTACTAAAGAAATATTGAATAACAAATATTATGCTAATAATTATCGCTTAGAAAAAAGCTTTGATGAAGCTTATGAACAAAGTGATACTTTCAAAAAAATAGTATCTTCGCTAAAATGCTCTAAAGAAGAACTTATGAAATATACAAGTAAATTAGAAGATACATGTAAACAGTTAGATAATTGTCAAAACTGTAAAAATATTCTAGAATGTAAAAACGAATTAGAAGGACATATTTGTTATCCTGAAGAAAATCAAGGACACATTATATTTAACTATATTCCTTGTAAATATAAAAAAGCTTTAGATAAAAAAAACGCTTATCTTAAAAATGTATATGTATATGATATGCCAAGACAAATCAAAGAAGCCAGTATGAAGAATATTTATACTGATGATCCAAATAGATTTGAAGTTATAAAGAAAATTAAAAAGATATTAGACACATATGATTCTAAAAAAAGTGGAAAAGGATTATATTTGACTGGAAATTTTGGATGTGGGAAAACTTACTTGCTTGCAGCAATGTTAAATGAACTTGCTAAAAGAGGGCACAAAATAGCAATAATTTATTATCCGGAATTTTTAAGAAGTTTAAAGTCGAATTTTAACGTTGAAGAAGAGTATAATAATTTGTTCAATTATATAAAAACAGTAGATTTACTTCTTTTAGATGATATTGGTGCAGAAAATACAACAGCTTGGGCAAGAGATGAAATATTAGGTACCATATTGCAATATCGAATGGAGGAAGGATTAATGACCTTTTTCACCTCTAATTTAACAATAAGTGAATTAGAAGAGCATTTAAGTAATTCCACAAAAGGTGTGGATAAATTAAAAGCTAGAAGAATAGTTGAGCGAATAAAACAATTATCTGAAGAGATAATAATGATAAGTGATAATAAAAGAAAGTGAGGAAAAAAGATGGAAAGACAAAATGATGAAAGATATGAACAAGAAGAAATGAAAGAAGTCAAGGAGAGTTACGATCCAATTAAGAAAGATTTTATCGATGAACATGGTGATGAATCGACAATGATTATTGAATCAAGTAATACTTATGGACTTAATATGGGAAATGCTCGCTATAAATTAGTTAATAGCATGAAACCTAAAAGTAATCCTTTAGTTAGGAAGAAAAGTTTACTTCGTACAGATATTGGTTTTAGAAGTAGTGGCTTTGCACAAGTAACAGTATTAGCTGCAATCGCTTCATTAGCAGTTTTAATTGTATGTTATTTAGTATTTAGATTTTAATATGTCTTTTTAATTATAAAAGGAGGTATATTCTATGAGTTTGATAGCTTTACAAGTAAAAACTAGTTATTCAATGTTAACTAGTCTAAACGATATAAAAAAATTAGTAAGTAGAGCTAAAGAATTAGAATATACCTCTTTAGCTATTACAGATACTAATAATATGTTTGGCGTTATTGAATTTTATTTAGAATGTAAAAAAAATAATATTAAACCAATTATTGGTATTGAATTAGCAATAAAAAATAAAAAAATTTTACTCTATGCTGTTAATAATGATGGTTATCATAATTTGATAAAATTATCTACTTTAGTTTCAGATAGAGAACTTGAAATTTCTGATTTAGACAATCATAAAGATAATCTTATTTTAATAATGCCATTTAATTATTATGATGAAGATATTTACAATCTTTATAAAAATAAGTATATTGGATACAGTAATATTTCCGATAGAGAAAAAATTGATACCCCCCGAGTATTTATAAATGATGTCTCTTATTTAATGGAAAAAGATTATGTTTATTTAGATTATCTTATTATGATAAGGGATAGTAAGGTTTTAGGAGACTGTGAATTAAATAAACATATAGGAAAACATCTCTTAAATAAGGATGAATTGGAATTAATTTGTGATGCCGAAGATAAAAAGAACATGCAAAGTATCGTTGATCTATGTAATGTAGAAATAGGATATACTAAAGATTTACTACCAGTATATGATGAAAATATTGATGCCTTTTCTTATCTTAGTAGTCTATGTAATAAAGGACTTAAAAGAAGATTAAATAATGAAGTAAGTGATGAATATCAAAAGAGATTAGATTATGAGTTAAACGTAATAAATGAAATGGGATTTTGTAATTATTTTTTAATTGTTTGGGATTATGTTAAATATGCAAAATTTAATAATATTTTAGTTGGTCCTGGTAGAGGTTCAGCTGCTGGAAGTCTTGTGAGTTATACTTTAGGAATTACAGATATTGATCCTATTAAATATGATTTATTATTTGAAAGATTTTTAAATCCAGAAAGAATTACAATGCCCGATATTGATATTGATTTTGACAGTGTTAAGAGAAATGATGTAATTGAATATGTAATGAACAAATATGGTGAAAAAAAAGTTGCAGGTATTATTACTTTTAACACTTTAGGAGCAAAACAAGTAATAAGAGATGTAGCTAGAGTTATGAATATATCTCTTACTTTGGTAGATGAATTAAGTAAATCTATAAAAACAGACAATTTAAAAGAATCTTATCAAAAAGATACCAAATTTAAAAGCTTAATAGATTCATCATCAAGTTTAAAACGATTATATGAAATAGCTATTCACCTTGAGGGATTGCCAAGACATATTTCTATTCATGCTGCAGGTATTGTTATGTGTAGGTATGATATCGATAATGTTATTCCTCTTTATAAAAATCAGTTAGGAATATATACAACAGCTTATTCCAAAGATTATCTTGAAAATTTAGGCTTACTTAAAATGGATTTTTTAGGTTTAGATAATTTAACTTTAATTGATAATGTAATTACTAAAATTAGAGAAGAAGAAAATTTAAATATTACCTTTGATAAAATACCTTTAGATGATAGTAAAACACTAAATATATTTAAAGATGTTAAAACAGATGGTATATTTCAATTTGAATCTCAAGGAATTAAGAATTTATTAAAAAAATTAAAAATAACAACTTTTGAGGATATTGTTTTAGCCCTTGCTTTATATCGACCTGGTCCGATGGCCAATATTGATACCTTAATTAAAAGAAGAAATGGTAAAGAAAAAATAGAATATTTGCACCCTGTGCTTGAAAAGATTTTAAATAAAACTTATGGTATTATTATTTATCAAGAACAAATAATGCAAATAGCTAGAGTTTTAGCAGGATATTCCTATGGTGAAGCTGATATTTTAAGAAGAGCTATGTCTAAAAAAAATGAAAAGATTTTATTGAGCGAAAGGCCTAAATTTATAGGTAAATGTATAGAAAATGGATATGAAGAAGACCTAGCAGTTAATGTATATAATTTAATTTTAAAATTTGCAAATTATGGCTTTAATCGTTCACATAGTGTAGGATATGCTATTATTGCATATAAAATGGCCTATTTAAAAACTTATTTTCCTACATATTTTATAACATGCCTACTAACCAATGCAATAGGAAATGATTACAAAACTAAAACCTATTTGTATGAAGCAAGGCAACGAGATATAAAAATTCTGCTTCCTGATATTAATTTAAGTAGCAATAAATATATAGCAACCAAAAATACGATTAGATGCCCCCTTTCAATTGTTAGAAATGTTGGTGTATCTGTTTGCAGTGAAATTATGCTAAATCGTCAAGATAATTTATATAAAGATTTTATTGACTTTGTTAAAAGAAATTATTCTATAGCAATTAATCGTAAAGTTATAGCTAGCTTAATTTATGCTGGTTGCTTTTCATCATTTGGTTATAATAAAAAAACTTTAATAACTAATTTAGATAATATAATAAATTACGCTGAAATTTCTAAAGATGCAGGATTAATTGAAATTGCCGTTCCCCTTATTAATGAAACTAGTGAATATACACATGATGAACTTGTAAAAATAGAGTTAGAAACATTTGGCTTTTATCTTAGTGAACATCCACTTTCTAAATATCGAAAAACTGATGATATTAATTTACAAGTTTTAAGTTCTTATTTTAATCGCTTTATTACAATAAAATTATTAATAGATAAAATAAGAGAAGTTACAACAAAAAATAATGATGTTATGGCATTTGTAATTGGATCTGATGAATTTCTTAATGTTTCACTAACATTATTTCCTAAAGTTTATAGTAAATATAATGATATAAAAGTTGGTGATATTGTTGAAGTATCAGGTAGAGTTGAAAAAAGATATGAGCAATATCAAATTGTTGTTAATACAATATTAAAACTATAATGAACTTGCTTTATTTTAAAAGATAAAGTATAATTGATATTGAGGATGTGATAGCTTGTATTTTTTAGTTAATGCTTGTGAAGATATAACTATATTAAGAGTTATTTATTTTATAAAAATGTTATTAAAAATTGTTTTTCTTGTTGTTCCTGTTATTTTAGTTATTATGGCAATTCTTGACTTAATCAAAGCAATGACAGGAAAAAATATTGATGTTCAAAATAAAAATATAATAAGATGTATAAAAAGATTTGTTTTTTCCATATTGCTCTTTTTTGTACCATCGATAGTATCTTTAGTCATGGGATTAATTCCAGAGGAATTAGGAGCTTCAACTTATAAAGAATGTTATGAGAATGCGACATTAGAAAAAATAAATCAATTAGAAGAAGATAATACTTTAGTAGAACTTCGAATGAATGATTATAAAGAAGTATATTTTTTTACCAATAGTGATAATTGTCCTGATGGTTTTAGTAGTTCTAACAATGTTGCTAATAATAAAAAAGGATGCATAGCTACAATAAATAATTCAGATAATGTTTATTGGTATGTGAGTGAAAGTAATAAATATTGTCTTTACCATTGGGAATTTGCTAGTATCAAAGATAGAGTAAGTGGTGCATTAACTAATGCTAGTGGTTGCATTTTAACACGAAATAATAGTGGTAGTGGAGCTACAGTAATACCAGGAGCTGGTGGTAATGTTACTTGGTATGATACTAATAACACAATTTTTATTGGTGATTCTAGAACAGTAGGTATTAATAAATTAAATAAAAATTCTAAAGATATCTTTATTGCCAAGGAAGGAGTTGGAATTTCTTTTCTAGGAAATGACACTATCTCACGTTTAAAAGAGATATTAAATAATTCTGATGAAGCTTATAATATTGTAATTTATTTAGGAATAAATGATTTAGGAAATTCAGCTTCATATGTAGAGAAATTTAATGAAATTAAAAATATGTTTCCTAATCATAATTTAACCATTGTATCGGTAACTGCTGTCGATGAAGAAAAAGAAAAAGTTTATAATATAAAAAATTCCAATATAGAAACTTTTAATAGTACTATAAAAAATGGCTTAAACAGTAACATAAAATATTGTGATATTTATAATAAAGTAGATGTAGTAGGAAACACTACAGATGGACTTCATTATAATGCAAATACTTATGAAAAAATATATAACTTAATAAAAGAATGTCTAAAATAAAAAATATCCTAGAAAATATTAAAAGGATATTTTTTTGGTAAGTCTAAAGAGAACGTTAAATTTTCGCAAGTTGTAGGATGAATAAAAGATATTTCTTTAGCAAATAAAGCAATTTCTTTACTTTTAGGATTTTTATTATATTTATTATCTCCAATCAAAGGATTTCCTCTTGAAGAAAATTGCACTCTTATTTGATGGGATCTACCTGTTTTTAAATTAATTTTAATAAGGCTAAGATTATTTTTTTGCTTTATTACTTCATAATCTAAAATAGCCAGTTTACCTGTTTTACTATCTGTAATGTAAGAGGTATTTGTAGATTTATCTTTTATTAAGTAATCTGTTAGAGTATCTTTATTCTTAATTTTATTTTCAACAACTGCATAGTATACTTTTTTAAAAGAGTGATTTCTTATTTGCTCTGATAATCTTGATGCACATTTCGAAGTTTTTGCAAAAACCATAATACCACTAACTGGTCTATCTAGTCTATGTATCAGTCCAAGATAAGCCTCATTTTTTTTACTCTCATGTTTTTTTCGATAATCTTTTAAAATTGTTAGGAGATCAATATCGTTTGTATTATCTGATTGAACTGGTATGTTAATAGGCTTTTCTACCACTAACAAATGATTATCTTCATAAATAATATTAATCTTTGGTAATTTTTCCATATATACCACAAGGTAATACCAAATTATTGTCTGATATTGGTAATCCTATTTCTCCAGTTTCTATTTTACAATCTTGGAAGTTAAGTTTTAATAAATTGTATAATGAAATAGAACTAAATCCTGTTGTATAGCAATTTATTAGAACAAAATTAAAATCATCCTTTAAAACATCTTTTACTTTGATTAATAATTCATTTAGATTATTTTCCAATTTCCAAATTTCTTTGTTAGGACCTCTTCCGTAACTTGGAGGATCCATAACAATGGCATCATATTTACGATTTCGTCTTTTTTCTCTTTCTAAAAATTTTATAACATCATCCGTAATAAAACGAATTTTTTTATCATTTAACCCACATAGCTTCATATTTTCTTTGGCCCATTCATTCATTCC
Source organism: uncultured Bacilli bacterium (assembly GCA_947629035.1). Classification (GTDB taxonomy): domain Bacteria; phylum Bacillota_I; class Bacilli_A; order RF39; family UBA660; genus CANRCE01. Next base: position 12,675 of record CANRCE010000022.1, read on the forward strand.
ACGCGAAGCATCAACGTGAACGACTTCTAAAACATCACAAGAAGCTATAGCCATAGTTGCTGCACCAGTATATGCAAATAAATTTAAAACTTTAGCATTTTTATTTTTGTTTTTAAGTCTATTCATAATATAATCCCAGTTGATAGCTTGTTCAGGGAATAGTCCAGTATGTTTAAAGTTAGTAGGACTAATTTTAAAAGTTAAATGCTTATAATTAATAGTCCAATAATCAGGTATTTTATTTTTATATTCCCAATAACCTCCACCTTCATTGCTTCTATGATAAAAAGCATCATAATTGTTCCAAAGATGATTATCATTTTTTTTCCATATAATTTGAGGATCTGGTCTTCGTAAAATAATATTTCCAAATCTCTCTAATTTCTCTGCTTCACCAGTAGAAATACATTCATAATCTTTCCATTCATTACTAATTAACAAATTGTATACCTCCTTTATTCATAATTTAAATCTATAATATTTGCTTTTCCTGCTAGAAGTCCCATTTTAACTTTTACATTAATTTTAACTGTTCTTTTATCTTTAGTTAAGATAATATTTTGTGTAATTACATTACCAGTTGGGTTTGAAATTTTAACTTCATGTTCACCTAGAGGTATATTACAATTTATATTTCCTCCATTTTTTAGGGTTCCAACTTTTGTTTCATCAACATATACATCAAAATTTATAACACATCCAACAAAAGATTTTTTTCTATTTATATTAAAAATTCCTAGATTATCTTTATCTTGATAATCTGTTTTATTACCACAGTTTTTACAAAACATTTCATCAACTTCAATTTTAACACCACATGATTTACAATACATAATACCACTTCCACTTCCAACTTTATTTTAGCATAAAATATAATAATTTACTAGATATATTCTCTTAAATTATTTTTTGTAAAGTATTTTTTAAATCTTGACAGAAATGACATCTATTGGTATTATAAGTTTAAGGATTAAGGGGATTTTAGGAGAAACTGATAAAGGAGTAGAGTTAATGGAAAAATTAAGTGTCATTGTTCCTTGTTATAATGAAGAAGAAACCATAAATTTATTTTACCAAGAGATAAAAAAAGTAGTAAAAGATATGAAAATTAAATTAGAACTTCTTTTTATAAATGATGGAAGTTCAGATAAAACTCTTGAAGTTATCAAAGAATTATCTGATGATAAAGATGTAAAGTATATTTCTTTTTCAAGAAATTTTGGTAAAGAAGCTGCAATGTGGGCTGGACTTAATATGGCAAGTGGAGATTATGTTACAATTATGGATAGCGATTTGCAAGATCCACCAAGTTTATTACCAGAAATGTTAAATATTATAAAAAATGAAAATTATGATATTGTTGGTACAAGGCGTGTAACGCGTAAAGGAGAACCTGTTATTAGAAGCTTTTTTGCAAGATGTTTTTATAAACTCATAAATAAAATGAGTAAAGTAGAAATGGTTGACGGTGCAAGAGATTTTAGATTAATGAGTCGACAAGTTGTGGATAGTATTTTAACTTTAAAAGAATATAATCGCTATTCTAAAGGACTATTTAGTTTTGTAGGCTTTAAAACCAAATGGTTAGAATATGAAAATATAAAAAGAGTAGCAGGAGAGAGCAAATGGTCATTTTGGAAGTTATTTGTTTACGCGATTGATGGTATTGTAGCTTTTACGACTATTCCTCTTACGATATCAGTTTTAATTGGCTTTTTATTTTGTTTAATAGCTTTTGCTATGATTTTAGTAGTTATTGTTAAGACACTTATTTTTGGAGATCCTACAAGTGGTTGGCCAAGTTTAGCTTGTATTATCTTTTTAGTATCTGGAATTCAACTATTGTGTGTAGGAGTTATCGGTGAATATTTATCTAAAATGTATTTAGAGGTAAAAAATAGACCTATTTATATTATAAAGGAGACAAATATTAAAGAAAAATGATGGAAGTATTAAAAAAATATGGAGAAGTATTTAGATATTTAATTATTGGTATGTTGACAACGCTAGTTAGTTTAGCAACGTATTATTTATTAACTGTAACGATATTTGATCCCAAGGTAGAAATTGAATTACAAATTGCTAATGTTATATCTTGGATTTTATCAGTTACTTTTGCTTACATTACGAATAGGATATACGTTTTTAAAGTTAAAGAACAAATGGCTTTAAAAGAAGCAATTAGTTTTTACTTATATAGAATATCAACATTAGTTGTTGATATGTTAATGATGTATATTTTTGTTAGTAAATTACAATTTAATGATAAACTAATTAAAATTATTGTTCAAGTAATTGTTATTATTTTAAATTATTTATTTAGTAAATTTTTTGTTTTTAAAAAGAAATAGAGGCTACATATGAAAAAAAAATATAGAAATTATATAATTTTAATTTTTACTATTTTATTAGTGGTTTTTGTAACTACTAAATTTTCTTATGTCTTTGGCTCTGACACTGATTGGATAAATCAACATACGATTATTTGTGATTATTTTAGACAAATGTTTTATAAAACTAGGAGTTTAATTCCTAATTTAGCTTTGAATTATGGAGCTGGTCAAAATATTTTTAATTTATCTTATTACGGCCTCTTAAGCCCTATTATACTTTTTTCTTATTTACTTCCCTTTATTAGTATGAAAGATTATATTACAGTAGTGAATATTGTTTTAGTTATATTGAGTAGTATTTTATTTTATAATTTTTTAAAAAATCATAAGTACAGTGACAATATTTCTTTAGTAACTAGTTTAATTTTTACTTTATCAGCTTGTTTTATATTTCATATGCATCGACATATTATGTTTGTAAATTATATGCCCTTTTTAATTATGAGCTTAATAGGAGTTGATAAATTAATTTTAGATAATAAAAGAAGTTATCTTATTATAAGTATTTTCTTAATGATAATGACTAGTTATTATTATAGCGTTTGTGGGATTTTAGTAGTTGGTATTTATTATTTATATGAATATTTGAAATTAGAGAAAAAATTATCAAAGAAATTTATTAAAGATCTTTTTAAATTTATTGGTTTAGTTTTAATAAGTATAATGATGGCAGCAATTTTACTTATTCCAACATTATATACTCTTGTAAGTGGAAGAGGCGATAATACTAGTAGTGTTTCTATTTTATCCTTATTTATTCCTTATTTAAAGATACATAAAATTTTTTGTGGAACTTACGCGATAGGTTTATCGATGATTGCCTTTATTTCTCTTTTATATTTATTTTTTACTAAAAAAAGACATAATGTAATTATTGCCACTATTATAAGTATTATTTTATTTATTCCTATTTTTAGATATGTTTTAAATGGAGGATTATATTTAAGAGAAAAATGCTTTATTCCATTTATGCCACTTTTTGGTTATTTTATTGCTTATTTTTTAAAAGACTTATTAGATAAAAAAATTAATTTAAAAAAATTTATTATCTATCTTGTAATAATTTTAGGTAGTCTTTATTTCTTTAATAAAAATGAAGTTTGTTATTTATTTGCTTTAGGATTTATTTTATTACTTTTAATATATCAAAAAAAAGATATTAAAAAAATTATTTGTTCATATTTAGTATTATTTGCTTTTATAACAGCAATAGTAGAAAATGTTAATGAAGAGCTAGTTAGTATTGATAAATATAATGAAATTTTTTCAAAGGATGTATCTTCAGTTATAAAAAACACATTAGATAGTGATGATAGCTATTTTAGAACTAGCAGTTTAAGATATCCAACTAAAACTTTAAATAAAATTTATAATGATAATTATTATACTACTAGTATTTATTCTTCAACTTATAATCCTTATTATTTAGATTTTGTAAGAAATACTTTTAAAACGAGTATGTTTGATTATAATTATTTTCTAGTATCAGGAGCAAATGATTTAATATTTAATACTTATATGGGAGTTAAATATTTAGTAGCAGATTTTGATGTTGGATTAGGCTATGAGAAGATAAATGATTATATGTATAAAAATGATAATGTATATCCGATGTTTTATGCTACTTCGAATATATTAAATGAAAATGTTTTTGATAGTTATGATTATCCTTATCAACTTGAATTACTTTTAAATAATGTTATCGTAGATGATAATTCTTCCCAAGAAAATTTAAATATTAATATAAACGAGGTAAACTTAAATTATGATGTTATAGAAAATGATGGTATTTCATATAGTAAAGATAATGATAATTATATTTTAACAGTCGATGAAAAAGGATATCTTAATTTAAAATTATCTCAACCACTTAATGGAAAAATATTAATTTTAACTTTTTCTGGTCTTAAGGAAAATAGTTGTAGTTATGATAATATTAGTATGAAAATTAATAATGTTGAAAATATTTTAACTTGTCGTAGTTGGATTTATCCTAACAAAAATAATACTTTTAGATATGTTATATCTGATGATGTTATTACTAATTTAAAGATAGAATTTAGTAAAGGTACTTATAATATTAATGATTTTCATGCCTATGTTTTAGATTATGATGCTATCAAAAATTTAAGAAATAAATTAACAGCTTTTAATGTAAAAGAAATAAAAAATGATAAAATAAAAGGTGATATAAAGATAGAGCAAGATTCTTATTTCGTTACATCTTTACCATATGATGAAGGCTTTAAGGTAGTTGTTGATGGTAATAATGTAGAACCTGTAATGGTGAATAAATCATTTTTAGGTTTTAAAATTTCCAATGGTTATCATGAGATAGAAATAAGTTATAAAAGTCCATGGTTAAATATAGGCTATTTTGTAAGTGGCATAGGATTAGTTTTACTTATCCTTGTAATAAGAAAAGATTTAAAAATAAAAAAACAGTAATTTGATATAACAATTTTGTAACTATTCAGACTCATGAATAAATAAACTATCAACAGAAATAAAATTTTTTGATTAAAAAATACTAAAAATTAAG
>CANRCE010000023.1 GCA_947629035.1 uncultured Bacilli bacterium
TTGACTTTAAACCTGAAATAAGTCTAGTAAATTAAACAAATTTTTATAAACCTGCATTTAGTCTAAAAATTTGCGAATTAGCTATTATTTACTAAAAAAGAAGAAATTATTTCAATTATTTCTTAAATAATTTAGGGCATCTTCAAAAGTATCTACTTTAACAATATCAATATCATAATTATATTTCTTTTTAACACTTATTGCTTCATTATAATTACCAGAGGGAACAAAAACAATATTAATTTTATTCTTTACTGCTCCCATTAGTTTATATTTTACTCCATCAATTTCTCCAACATTACCATACATATCAATTGTACCAGTACCTGCGATTGTTCTTCCTTTTAATAAATCTTCATCACTTAAAGCATCATAAATACTAAGAGCCAACATTAATCCTCCCGAAGATCCACTCTCTGACGCTTTAAATTTTAATTCAATTTCTGGATTTAATTCATAATCATAATTTGTTACAGCAATTATTCCTATTACATTTTTTTTATCTTCTACTTTAATTTTAGCTTCTATTTCAATTTCTTTATTATTTCTTAAAACTTTAAAAGTTAAAATATCATTTTCTTTTTTACTAGCAATAATTTGCTTTAACATATCAATATTTTCTAAATTGTTACCATCAACAGTTAAAATAATATCTCCTATTTCAAAATCATTATCAAAAACTTTAGCTAAAACAATATTTTGTTTATCTTTTATCTTTATTTCTTTATTAGCATTAGTATAAGCTACAAAAAGAGCATTTTGTAAAGAATTATCAAGCATTATTCGATTTCTCTTATAAATCTCACTACTACTTTCATTTTGAACTTGTTTTTCCTCTAATTTATAAATATCCCACTCTTTAAAAATACTTGCCATAAATAATGAGGCAACTGTACCATCATATTCTGATACATAAAGCATATTAATATTTCCATTTAAATCTTGATAAGAAATTCTTTCATTTAAATTTATAATACCTCCAGGTGCCATAACATAATATGGTAATTTTATATTAAAAACCAATATAGCTAATAATAAAGCAATTATAAAAATCTTATATTCTTTTAATTTATTGATAATCTTCATTATAACCTCCATTACATTTTATTATTATTTTTTTAAAATAGCATATATTTTAGTATGAAAAAGTACTATAATTTTTTTATTGTCATTATTTGTCTTATTTTTACTTTTTTCTTCATTATCTTAAGAGAAAGTATTTTTGATACAATTGCCTTTTCTCTTAATATGTGGATAAAAACTTTAGTTCCATCTTTATTTCCTTTTTTTATTATATCAGATATTTTAATTAATTATAATATTATTTTTTATATTCCTAAAAAATTGACAACTTTTTTTAAAAAAATATTTAAAGTAAATGATGCTAGTATTATAATTTTCTTTTTAAGTATATTATCTGGATTTCCTTCGAATGCTAGAAATACTAAAATGTTATATGATAAAAAAATGATTTCAAAAGAAGAAGCTAGTCATATTTTAATGTTTTCTAGTTTTTCTAATCCACTATTTATATTAGGCACTCTTTCCATCTTTTTTCTAAACAATAAAAAATTAGGCATTATGATTTTACTTGCCCACTATTTTAGTAATTTTATTATTGGAATTGTTTTAAAACCTAAATATGAATTTAAAAATATGTCAAATATAAATATTAAAAACACTAATTTAAATTTTGGTCTTATTTTTACGAAAGCTATTAAAAATGCTATTGATAGTTTACTTCTAATTTTAGGTGTTTTAACTTGCTTTTTAATAACTAGTACTATTATTTTAAAAATAATACCTTTAAATGATAACTTTAGAGTTCTATTAAAATCAGGATTAGAAATTACCATGGGACTTCAAGAATTATCATTATTAAAGATTAGTGATTTAGCCAAAGTTATGCTATCAGCTAGTATTTTATCTTTTGGAGGTTTATCTATAATGATGCAAGTTATTGCCCAAATTAGTGATACAGACATCTCAATTAAACCTTACATTATCGGTCGTATTTATCAGATGATTATATCTTTTATATTAGGATATTTCTTCTACTATTTATTTAGTTAAAAAAAGAAGCTATTTTTTAGCATCTTCTTTGTTAATAAAATTTTCTTGAACCTCATTTTCTATTTGTTTTTCTACCTCATCAGTTAATTCCTCATAAATTTCATCCCAAGGTTCTTCATCTTCTTCAATAGCTATTTTTACTTTAGTATCTCCTACTATTTCAACCCCAAGTTCTTTTTCAATTTCTAAATTGATACTATTACCACTTTGAGAAGCTGAAATACAATTTGGTTGTTTTAAACTTCTTACAATTATATCTTTAGATGAATTATCTGTAGTTTCTTTTTGTTTTACTGAAACAATTTCTTGATAAGGTATTGTCTTGGTAACTACAGATGTCTTTGTATCATTATCATAAGAATACCAAACATTAACATCGAAACTTCCATCGATCTTTATCTTATCATTTTCTTCTTTTCCATTAAATTTATGATTTATAACCCAACAACCTAAAACAGTATTTACATTATTATCAACATTTACGGTATAAGTATTTTTATAACTTTTTTTCCCTTTACCTACGATAGCTTTAGTTACTATTTCTTTATACGTGGCCATTATATCACCCCTCTACTTTAATTTATGATGATAAGTAAAAAAAAGTACCAAATTTTAGTACTTTTAAATCAAATCATCATTTTTAATAATAAAAATATTTTTATCTTTATAAAAAGCATAAAACACTTCATTTAAAGTTAATTTTTTCTTATCTAAAATATTAATTACCCAATTTTTATCTTTTTTTAATAACTTTAAAGTATCTTCTTGAATCTCACTATCTAATATTAAAGGAAGTGGAAGTGGAGTTTTATTATCTTTTTCTTTAGCAAAGACTGATAAACTTCCATTGTTTTCTAAAATAGCATATTCAATTTCTTCAATTGTGCGATATCCTTTTTCTCTTAATTGAACTAATAAATCATCAATATTATATTTTTGTTTTAACATTTCGTTATAATTTATTTTACCATTTTTGATTATAACCGAAGGATTACCATCTAAAAAAATACGAAAACGTGGTTTTTTTAAAGTAAAATACGATAAAGATATTTGTAATATTACCAAAGTAACAATAGGTATTATCGAATATAAAAGTGTTTTATCATAATTTTCGATACTTATTACAGTTAACTCTGCTATTAAAATAGAAACTATTAAATCAATAATCCCCAGTTGCCCTACTTCTCTTTTTCCCATAATTCGATAAATAATAAAAATAAAAAAGTAGAAAAATAAAGTTCTTATGAAAACAATTAGTAAATTCATTTTTATCACCTATTTTATTTTGCTACGAAACATATTTTTTTATACAAGTTCATACTATTTAGTGGGTGAAATATAATGATTTTAAATTATTTAAAAACGCTTGGTATGTCAATTCTTATTATTTTAATAGGAACAATATTTATTACCATATTTAATTATTTTAATATAGTTGGTAACAATTTTATTAAAATATTATCTCTAATACTTCCTTTAATTGCTTTAGGATATGCCGGTTTTAAACTTGGTAAGTTAAGTAGTAAACATGGCTATCTTGAAGGCATAAAAATTGGTGTTATCTTTGTTATTTTAATTACTATTATCAATCTTATTTTTAATGATATTAATTGGTATAATGTTATATATTATTTTTTGATAATTGTAAGTGCTGTTTTAGGTAGTATGATTGGTATTAATAAGAAAAAAGTATAAATGCTATACTTTTTTTAATAGGTTCTTCTTTCTTCTAATAATTGTTCTAACGATACAATATTGTATCCTTTTTTATTTATAAAATCAATAATATTTTCCAGTTTACTTAAGTTATTATAATTTGTATCTATACTTATAATATTTCCACTTGAAAGATTATTTGTAATTTCTAAATATCCTCCTTCAATCGTAGGTATTATAGTGTGCATATTGTTACTTTTACATAATTCTAAAAGAGAAGTATCTTTCTGTTTACTAAGGCAATAATTTGCTTTATTATTTCCAATTCTTGATAATAAATTATTTGAAAATACTAAAATATCTGGAGTATATGTACCATTATTACCATAAGAATAAAAATTCCCTCTTTTAATTTTAGTAATTTCATTAATATTTTTATTAAGATAAGTATAATCAATAAAGAAATTAATAGTTACTTGTTTTTTTTCAATTATTTTAAGAATATCTTCTAATTTGGTATCATTTACTAATTTAATAATTAAAGCAACTTCTAATTTATTTGGATTTCCACTTGTTATATATTTATCATAATTATCTTCAAGTGATATTTTAGGTTTTATATCTTTATAAGAATATAACGATTCATTATAAATACCTATTTTTCTCATATTATTATAACTTATATTTACATCAACTTCTCTTCCATAAATTCCAGGTATTATTTCATCATCATCAATACTAGCATCAACAGCAGCTTGTTTAAAATTATCTTTCATGTTATTAATTTTTATCATAATGGGATCTTGCTCATTAATTACATTTATTACTTTTTCTGTATAAAAAAAACTAAAGCATATTAAAGTTATTAAACCAATTGATTTAATAATATTTTTCATAACATCACCTAGTAAAATATATGATAAAAAGATAAACTTAATAATATAATTTATTATGAAATATAAAATTATTGCCCATCGAGGAATTATGTTAGATACATATAATGAGAATACTTATTTAGCTTTAAAAAAGGCTTTATATAATAAAGATATTGCTGGTATAGAATTTGATATAAGATTAACTGTTGATAATAAGATAGTGTTAAGCCACGATAGTTTAATTAATATGAATAGCGATGGTAATGGAATTTTAGAAACCAAAACTTTAAGTGAATTGAAAACATATAATTTTGGAACTAAAATTAAGCAAACTATTACTACTTTAGATAAAATTCTAGATATTAATTCTAATAAAATTTTTTTAATTGATATAAAACCTAATCATAATGAAAAAGTCTTTGCTAAAGTTTTATATGATTATCTTCTTCCTTATAAAGATAAAAATATTTATCTTGCTTCTTTTAATAAAAAAATATTAAGAGAATTAAAAAAGATAGATAACAAATTAAATATCGGAGGTATCTATCTTTTTAATTTTAAACTTAATAATTATGATTTTTATGTCTTAAGACATAACTATATAAAAGAAAAGATTATTCTTAAAATTTTTAAAGAAAAAAAGGATTTATTTCTTTGGACTATCAATTCAAATAAAGATATCGATATCCTAAAAAATAAAATAAATAACCTTGATGACATTTATCTTATTTGTGATATCGATAAACTTAATTTATAATTTGTTTTTTAATTCATTCAATAAATTTAAAGCATCAAGTGGAGTCAATTCTAAAATATTAGTTTTCTCTAAAATTTTTAATGCTTCACTTTTAGGCTCATTAAATTCCAGTGGAAGAGATGTTTGGACAATAACACTTTTCCCTTTTTCTTTTTGTTCATAATTTTTTAATATTTCACTTGCTCTTTCGATTACTTCATTAGGAATACCTGCTAATTTAGCAACATTAATTCCATAACTTTTATCAACACAACCATCTTTTATTTTATGTAAAAAGGTAATATTGCCCTCTTCTTCGATAGCAGATACATGTTTATTAACTAAATTATTAAGAGTTTTATCTAACCTTGTTAGTTCATGATAATGCGTTGAAAATAAAGTTTTACAGTTAATGTTTTTACTTATATATTCTAAAATAGCTTCTGCTAAACTCATACCATCATAAGTTGCTGTTCCTCTTCCCAATTCATCAAATAAAATTAAACTATTTTCAGTAGCATTTTTAATTGCTGATGCTGCCTCAATCATTTCAACCATAAAAGTCGACTCTCCACTTACTAAATCATCACTTGCACCAATTCTTGTAAAAATTTTATCAAATATAGGTAAATTTGCTTCTTTAGCAGGTACAAAACAACCTATTTGAGCCATAATAACAATGATACCAAGTTGTCGCATATAAGTTGATTTACCTGCCATATTAGGCCCTGTTATCAATAAAATAGAAGTATTTTTATCCATAATAATATCATTTTTTACATATTCATCTTTCATAACAACTTCGACAACAGGATGACGAGAATCAATAATTTTTATTTCAGGAAAAGACGATAAATTAGGTCTTGTATAGTTATATTTTTCACTTGCTTTAGCAAAACTTTGTAAAACATCAACTTCACTTATAACTTTAGCAATTTCTTGTAATTTAGTTACATATTGTTTAGCTATATTTCTAACTTCAGTAAATAATTCATATTCTAAATTAATTATTTTTTCTTCAGCTGTTAAAACTAAATCTTCTTTTTCTTTAAGCAGTGGAGTTATAAAACGTTCAGCATTAACTAAAGTCTGTTTTCTAATATATCCCATATCTTCCTTAACTTGATTTAAATTTCCTTTACTTATTTCAATATAATATCCAAAAACTTTATTAAATCCGACTTTTAAATTTTTTATACCCGTTCGTTTACGTTCTTCAGCTTCAAAATTTAAAATAAAGTCTTTTCCCCCACTTCGTAATTGTTTTAACTCATCTAATTGCAAGTTATAGCCCTCTTTTATTAGATAACCCTCTTTTAAAGTTACTGGGGGACTTTCATATAATGATTTTTCTAAAAGAAGATATAAGTCTTCTAAAACATCTATTGTTTTATCATAACCTATTTTATCTAATGCTTCTTTAATTTTAGGTAATACTTTTAAAGAGTTTTTTAGTTGTAATAAATCCCTTGCATTAGCATTACCAAGCGAAATTCTACTTCCTAATCTTTCTAGATCATATACCTCAAACAAATCATTTCGTAAATCTTCTGCGACAATAAATTCTTCAAGCAATTTACTAACAACATCATATCTTTTATTAATTAAATCTTTATCAGTTAAAGGATTTTCAATCCAATGACGAAGTTTTCTAGAACCCATTGCACTTTTACAAAAATCAAGTAACCAAAGAAGTGAATAATTTCGTTGTTTTGTTCTAAAACTTTCAGTCAATTCTAAATTACGTTTCGTATGAATATCCATAAGTAAATAATCATTATTACTTTGAATAATTACTTTTTGTAAGTGCGATAAATCTCTTTTTTGATGAACTTTTAAATAATAAAATAAATGCTTTAAAGAGGTGATATAACGAACATCTTTTATATCTTCATATGTATGTGTATATTGCTCTGTTTCTAATAAATCATCATAAATAGTAAAAGGAATTTTTAACTGTTCTTTTATATAACTTATAATCGTTTTATCTACTTTACTAGTTAATGTTACTTCTTTTAAATCAAGAGATAAGATTTTAGATATTATTTTATCAAAATTATGTTCAACAAGTGTAGCATATAACTCCCCTGTAGTGATATCTGTATAACTTATTACATAACAATAATCAAAATCATAAATACTTCCAAGATAATTATTTTCTTTTTCATTTAACGAATTAGCATTGACAATTGTACCACTTGAAATTACTTCAATTACATCACGTTTTACCATACCTTTAACTAATTTTGGATCTTCAAGTTGTTCACAAATAGCTACTTTATAACCTTTTTTTACTAATTTATCAATATAGACTCCTGCTGAATGAAAAGGAACACCACACATAGGAACTCTTTCATCTAAACCTGCTTGTCTTCCTGTCAATGTTAATTCTAACTCATGGGATACTAAAATAGCGTCTTCAAAAAACATCTCATAAAAATCCCCTAATCTATAAAATAAAATGACATCTTGATATTTATCTTTCAATTCAACATAATGCTTCATCATTGGAGCTAACTTTGTTCTATCAACTTCACTAATCTTCATTTTTACTACACCTTTCGATAATAATTATATCAAAAAAAGTACTTTCTAGCAAGATAAGAAAACATTTAATATTAGCGTTATTTAAAACTGTAATTTAAAATAAGAAGTGCACAATTGTTGTGCAATTAGTTTTAGAATTTATTTATAAGCAAATCATTTACAATAGGCAGTGATAATTCGTCATACTTGTTGTAATATCTTATTTTTAAGATATTACAATTTTTATTAGAATTATCGCTGGGTTCCTATTGTCAATGAGGAATTATAAATAAATTGATTGACTATTTTTATTTTTTTAGTATAATAATTAAAAATTATTTAGGATATAGGAATTGTGCACTTACATTTAAAAATATTATTCCTATATGTTTTTGTCGTGTTTTATTTTATAATTTTATATACTTTTTTTATGATTTTTGTTGATTTTTAATTTAAAATACGTGCATTTTCTTTTAAAAATACACTTTTTTAACTCAATTGCACTTAATTGTGCACTTTAGATTGATTCAACGCGTTATTTAAAACATTTAGTATTTATTTTACCTTATATTAAAAAAAGTTCAAATTAAAATGAACTTTTTAATTATATCAAATTATATTATATTTTTTAATTCTCCTTTCTTTTTTCCTATATTTAATCTTATTATTTATTAATTTTGTAAAAAAATTTTACCAAATTAATCTTGCATTACTTCCAATCATTACTCCTAAAGCAAAAATTGATTTTATAATAATCGTAATAATTGGAAGAGTAATTATTAAAACTATAACTTTAAGAACAGGTAATATAATTTTAGAATATTTATTTAATTTATAGGACAATAACTATCTTCCTTAATTCTTCTTAAAGAACTACCTGCAGCTTCTCCGATTGAAAAGATAGCACTTATAGCCTTTGCAACAGCATTTAGCATTGTTCCTGTGATTGTAAATGCACCTCCAGTTATAGTTTCCATTTTTTCATCTTCTAGTTTTATCATTCTTCGCTCCTTTCTAATTATTACATTTTGTGGGATTAGTATAGCCAGAGATAAGTCCTGATATAAAGATAATTGCTGCAGTAATAAATGTTGCAACGGCTACACTAATTCCCCCTCCTTTAATATTTACTAATTGATTATCATCTAATAAAGTCATAATTCCTCCTTCCATTTACAACAAATATTTAATGAGAGGTTTCTTTTCTTTAGGTATTTTTAATGATATCAATAAATTTTCAATTAAATATTTTTTATCTAATGAAACTTTTAAATAAACAGTTTGATAATTATTAATATAATCATTTTTTAATTCTTCATCTACTTTTACTATTTCATATGAATATTTATTATTATCAATAAAGATATAATTATTGCCAGTTAAGTATTTATTATATTTAATATTATTTTCGATAGCTAAATAATAGTTGTTATTGATAAGAATAACTATCCCATTGATGTTATAATATGTTTCATAGTAACAAAAAAATAATATATAAATAACTAAAAGGACTATTAAAACTACTACTAAAACAAAATTTCTTATTATACTTATTATTTTGTCATGAGACATATAATTAAAATCTTCATAGGTCATAAATTTTACTCCTTTTAATAACAGCTTTTAAATAACCATCTTCCAATTTTATAACTTTATCATACAAATCCATATTTTCTAAACGATGAGATATAATAATTATCGTTTTATCTTGATATTTATGGAAAATATTTTTTAATATTTTTCTTTCTAAATTGATATCTAATTCATTTAACCCCTCATCAATTAGTAATATTTTACTAGTTTTTAGAAGTGCTCTTGCCAAAATAATTCTCTGTCTTTGTCCTCCTGATAAATTAGTTGCATTTTCTTCAAGTAAGGTATCATGTCTTAAAAGATTATCATTTACAATTTCGGACACATAAGTAAGATCACATATTTCTAGGTACTCTTTTTTTTCTATATTTCTTTGTAAAGTGATATTATTATAAATTGTATCAGTATATAACATTTCATTTTGTGATATATATGCAATATTTTCTCTTATATTTTTAATTTTATAATCTAAAATGTCATAACCATTTATATAGATTTCACTTGCTTTAGGTTGATAATATCCATATAATAACTTAAAAAGAGTGCTTTTACCAGAACCTGAATTACCTAGAATGAGAACTTTTTCCTTATCCTCTATTTTAAAACTTATATTTTTTAAAATAGATTTTATTGGACTATAACCAAATGATAAATTTTTAAATTCAATGTTACCTGAAAACTCTAAATTTGTACTTTCCTCTAAATTATCACTTTCTATTTCTAATAAATTGTTAGCCCTCTTTAAAGTATTAGTTGCATAATGATAACTTTTATTTAAAGACATAATATTTTTTATGGGTTGTAAATAGTAATTGAGAAGAAAGGTGAAAGTGAGAAAATTTCCAATACTAATTTTTTCTGCCATAATATTTTTTATGCCTATAAAATATAAAAGTAAAGTTGTAAGTGATGTCCCTAGTTCTTTTAATATATTTTCTAGGTTAACCATTTTATCATAACTTACCATATTATCTATAAAATTAAGATAGAGTTTTTTCATTTTTACTTGCATCTTTTTTTCAATATTTAATGCCTTAATTGTCTCAAAACTACTTATAAGTTCTACTAAAAGAGAACTTACTTTAGCACTATTTTCTTGATTTATATTAGTCATTTTTTTAAAAAAAGGTTTAAATACTAACATAATAACTAAATAAATCAAAGTCAATATTATCAAAACAAAAAACATTTCTTTATTTATCATAAATAATAAAATGCCTACAACTATAGCTACACCAATATCAAGAAATACTGTGATAATTATTTGGCTTAACATATTTTTTATATAACTTAAATCGTTAATTCTCGATATGACTTCACCAGTTGTCTTGTTTTTATAATAACTAAAAGGAAGTAAGATTACTTTAGAAAAAGTATTAACTATTAAAGATAAATCTAAATTAGCATTAAGATAAATTAGAAGACTATTACGATAATAATTACTAAAATCTTTAACAAGATTTATTAATATAAATATCAAAGTAATAATTACTAAATTATGATAATTTGTCGTAAGAACTTTATCTAAACTTATTTGTAAATATAACGCCGATATGCAAGTAAAAATAGTATATAAAGAGGACAATATAACAATATTTATAATAACATCTCTATTTGAACTTATACTTTTGATAATTATTTCATTTAGATATTTACTTGATTTATATATAGGTAATTTTTTTTTAGCTTCAAATAACATAATATAGCCTGTCCATTTCAGTGTAAAATCTAAAATAGATAAGTTTACTTTACCACAAGCAGGATCCATGATAGTAACTTTATTTTCATTTATTTTATAAACGACAACAAAATGATGAAAAGTATCGTTTTTAAATTGACAGATAAAGGGGTGATTTATTTTATAAAGTAAAGTTACATCATCAACTTTATAACCTAAAGCTTCTAATCCAAGTTCTTGAGCTGCAACTTTCAAGTTATAAAAGCTTGTCCCATTTTTGGTAGTATTAGTCATTTCCACTAGACGATTTATCGATATATCACCTTTGTAATATCTAATTATGGATAATAAAGCAGCACTTCCACATTCTTTATATCCATCTTGACGGACAATTAAGTTTTTTTGCATTCTTACCTCCTCTACTATAAATATTATTTTTTTTTATTCAAATTCCTTTAAAAAATATTATTTTTTTTCTTTTTTTCCTAAACACTTAATTTTAAAGGATTTAAAAGGTAAAAAAAAAGAAAGATTTTAAAAAATGATTTTTAAAATCTTACAAACTTATTTTCGCCATTCAAATTCATAATCAAGAATTCTTACTATATCATTCTCTTCAATATTTAATTTTTCTAACTCTTCATCAATTCCCATTCTTCTTAATTTTTTAGCAAAACGTTCAATTGCTTCTTCCGTATTAAAATTAGTCATTTTAAATATTTTTTCAATTGCATCACCTTTTATTATAAAAGTATGACCTTCTTTAATAATTGTAAATGGCTTTTCTTCTTTAAATTTATATAAAACATGTTTTTCTTGAATATTATCTTCATATAAAACTTCCGGTTCTATTTCCTTTACCATTTTAGCTAAAACATTTATTACTTCATTTAAGCCTTTTCCTGTAATAGCTTCAATTTCATAAATATCAACATCTTTTACCTTTTTTCTAAATTTATCTAAATTTTCTTTAGCACCATTTATATCCATTTTATTAGCAATAATAATTTCTGGTTTCGTTAAAAGCTTATTAGAATAAGTTTTCAATTCATTTCTAATTTTTATATAATCATCATAAGGATCTCGTCCTTCACTTGCAGACATATCAATTACATGGGCAATAATTTTGGTTCTTTCAATATGTTTTAAAAATTTAATACCAAGTCCTATGCCACTTGAAGCCCCTTCGATAAGCCCTGGTAAATCGGCAACTACAAAAGTATCATCATAATTTTTTACAACTCCTAAATTTGGAGATAAAGTAGTAAAATGATAAGCAGCAGTTTTTACTTTAGCATTAGATATTTGAGATAAAATAGTGGATTTCCCAACACTTGGCATACCTACTAAACCAACATCAGCAAGCATCCTAAGTTCGACTTTTAAATTTCTTACTTCTCCAGGCTCTCCACGTTCAGCATAAGATGGACAAGGATTACTACGACTTGCTAAACTTACATTCCCACGGCCACCTCTTCCCCCATAGGCTACAGTTACTTCTTCATTTTGAACAGTTA
The DNA here is from genome assembly GCA_947629035.1 of uncultured Bacilli bacterium. Taxonomy (GTDB): domain Bacteria; phylum Bacillota_I; class Bacilli_A; order RF39; family UBA660; genus CANRCE01. The sequence goes on from CANRCE010000023.1 coordinate 12,655, forward strand.
AATCGGCAATAATAATATTCGTGTTTTCATCTTTAATTGTTGTTCCAATTGGTACTTTTATATAAATATCATCAGCTTTTTTACCATTTTTATTCTTACCTTCACCATTTTGTCCTGGATGTCCTTTGATATGTTTTTGATATCTTAAATCAATTAATGTCTTTAAACCAGAATCAGCAACAAAAATAATATCAGAACCTTTTCCTCCATTTCCTCCGAATGGTCCTCCCATAGGAATAAACTTTTCTCGGCGAAAAGCCATACAGCCATCACCACCACGACCAGCTTCAACTTCTATTTTAACTTCATCCACAAACATAATTATTCCTCCTCATATAAAGAAATAACATTTAGCTTATTATAAACTAAATGTAACATCCCCTTTCCATCAATGTTAGATAATATCATAAAAATTTCAAATTTGCAAGTTTTAATTTAACATTTATTTTTTAGGAGCAAACATTACAGCTCCCACTAAAATTAAGATAATAACAACCATTCCAATAATTATTATATTTAAATTACTTGACTTTGACGTATCATTCATTACTGCTCCAACTTGAGATATTGCATTAATATTAACTAGTGATGAAGCACTAATACCACTATTATATGAAAGAGCAGATACTGTTGTTGGTACTACTAAAAATGATAACAAAAAATATTTACCCTTTTTCTTTTCCATAAGTCCTCCTATAAAGTAATTAAAATGGCTGATGTTACAATCGCTGCTATGTTAGGAATTAAATTATATATCATTCGAAATGACATTGGTACTAATAAATTATCTGTTTCATAATAAATAAGTGATAAACTAGATAACAAAATAGTTGTTGGAATAATATAAATATATCCTATCATTGATGAAGAACTTAAAGCTACTTGAAAAGTCGCATTAATAAGTCCTGTTATAATTACAAATAACCATTTATTATTGATAATATCTTTAAATGTCTTCTTAAATACTAATTCTTCTACTACTGGATAATAAAATAAAGTACTTGTTAAAAATAATAAAGGTATTTGTTTAAAGACTAAAAGCATACTATCAGTATTATCTTGAGTTACTCCTGATATAGCATAACAAACAGCATTTCCAATAAAGTATAAAATTAAACCAATAGCAAATATTTTTATCCCCTTTATATATTTTGTCCTAAAATTCTTTTTTAAATCCTTAAATTGTTCTTTTAAATCATTATAATATATTCCAATTATCATAAACAATAATAAAAAGTTAGAACTAAATAATACATATAAAGAGGCATTTTCTTTTAATCCTATAAAATTTACAATAGCTCCTATAATATAAGACCATGCAAAATATAAAACTAAAACTATAATGCTTGTCTTTAATAAATTAAACATATTATCCTTTTTTTTCATCCTATCACCCTACTTCACCACAATTATATCAAAGCTATTTTTAAAAAACAATCTCTTAAATTATTGATTTACATTTTTTTGACAAAATGTTTCTATTAACAAAAAAATCAGTCATCATTAGACTGATTTTTGGATTATATTATAACCATCCAAAGAAGATTTTCCACCACATAATTCTTTCCTCCTTTCTAATCATATACATCACACTTACATTATAGCAAAACAATATTTATTTTGCAATATTTTTACCCAAATTTAATATGGGAAATTATGTGATGTCAAATGATACATCTTCATCCCTTATTTTATCAATATCACTAAATTCTAATTTGACAATATACCTCTTTAATTTATCATTATTTAGCTTAAATAGATTAGTATAATCAATAGTTATAACATTATCTACTAGCTTTATATTAATATATTCCAAACTACCACTATTTAGAATAATATCACTTACTTTTATTTGATAATTATCACCATTTTTATCTGCTAAATTTAAGTATGTTTTAATATTATCTATGTTTAAATATTCATAATCAATAACATCATAAAGACTTTTTTCACTTACTAAAAGATAACTATCTTCTTTTTTTAAATAATATTTATCATTTAAAATATAATAATTACTTTTAATATCATCTTCTATTTTAGTAATTATCATCTTTTTATCTTTAACTTTACCCTCATAAATATAAGTATAATTAGAATCTTCTTCGATATTAATTTCATATTTAAATGCATAATTATTATTTAATTTTTCAATTATTGTTTTAGAATTATTATTAATATTGTTAGAATTATTAGTATTAATATGATTACTAAAAATATTAGATAGGCTAAGATATATTACAATTATAAAAATTAATAAAGTATAAATACCTATTTTAATTAAAGCCTTACCTTTAGGATTAGACCATAATTGCTTTACCTCTTTTTTCATGTTAATATCTTTCCTATTAATTCTTCTTTTTTAATTCCATTTAAGTAATCTTCTACTCGACATTTATTTTTACCTTCAAGTTTTATTTCTGTTATTTTTAAAAGCTTATCTCTAGTAGTTACAACAATACCATCATCTTCTAATCTAACAATTTTACCATAAGGTTCTCTACTTTTTTCTTCTAAAACTATAGTTTCATATATTTTTAATCTCTTACCATCTAAATAAGCATAAGCCAGTGGATTAGAATTTAATCCCCTTACTAGATTATGAATATCTAAAGCCTTATTATTAAAATCTATTTTTTCTTGCTCTTTTTTTATGTTATAACCAAAAGTTACTTCTTTTTCATCTTGTTTTATCCTTACTACTTCCTTATTTATAATTTTAGGAATTGTTTCTAATAATAATTTTTTACCCGTATATGACATTTTTTCATATAAAGTATCTAAAATATCTGTATCTAATATTTCTACTTCTTCTTGAGCTATAATATCTCCACCATCCATAATACTATTCATATACATAATTGTAATTCCTGTCTTTTTATCTCCATTGATAATAGCCCAGTGAATTGGAGCTCCTCCACGTAATTTAGGAAGTAATGAACCATGAACATTTATACAGCCATATTTAGGAAAATTAATTATTTTATCATCAATTATTTGACCATATGCACAAGTTACAATTAAATCAGGATTACACTGTAAAACTTTGTCATAATCATCTTTTATTTTTATCGGTTGAAACACTTCAATATTATGTTTTAAAGCCAACTCTTTAGTAGGAGTCATTATAAGATTTCCTTTTTTATCTTTTTTTCGATCAGGTTGAGATACAACTAAACTAACATTATAATTTTCAATTAATCCTTCCAAAATAGGACAAGCAAACTCTGATGTTCCCATAAATACAATTTTTATTTTTTCCATTATTATCTTCTCCTTATTAAAATTGTACTACATTTTTTAATTTATTACTAGTATTTTAAATAAATAAAAAAAACTACCAATATGATGTTAAATATATTTCTAAAACACCATAATAGTAGTCTTAAATTATGCATTTTTTATTAATTCTATATAAGCATTAACATTTGAAGCCCATAATGGACTTTCAGCGTATTTAGGATTCATAAGCTCTGCTGTGGTTAATCCATAATCATAGTAATTTTTCTTTAAATTATCTAAAAACGCTTTAATTGACTCTTCAAAAGAATTAAAGTAAGAATATGAACCACATCCCATACCTTTCATACCACCAATATTATGACAAAATTTAACAAGATTACTACAGCCAAATTTACATCCCGTCTCTTCACTTACAATAGCTAAAGCTAAATAAGGATCTACACCAATTTCTAAAGAATAATTGGCAAAATAGTAACCATACCCAGATAAATCATCATACATAGATTTCTCTAATTTATCTGCTAATTGCTGTAAGGTCATATTATCATAAACAATCTCTTCGCCTAATTGTTGTTCATTTTCATTACTACTTTCATTTATATTAGGTAAAGATGTATCTATAGTTATTATTTCTTTTCTTTTTGTCTCATCCTTTATATCAAGATAAATAGATGAGGTTAAATTCATCATAAGTGTTAATGCCATTGTTATTGCGACTATGAGCCGACTTGTCTTCATTTTTATTCACATCTCCTCTTTTTGATGAAGCAGTTAATATTCTAACATTTTTTATCATTTTTGTCAAATTTTCACTCTTCGAAGATAGTGTTTCCAAAGTGTGGAGATTTGGAAAGATATCCATTATAAACAAATAAAAATGGTTAAAACCTAAAAAAT
>CANRCE010000024.1 GCA_947629035.1 uncultured Bacilli bacterium
TTTTCAAGTTCATCTTGAATTTTTTTACTCCAAATAGTTTGGATAAAATGTGTTACAGCCATTTTAAATCATTCCTTCCTTTCATTTCCATTTGTAAGAAGATTTTTCTACAGCTTCAAATAAACCAGGATGTTTATCATAATCTTCATTAGTAAATTTAGAAGCTTCTTCAAATGTATAAAAATCTTTAACATCTTGGGTAGTTGTAATATTCTTCATACTTCCTGGATTTTCAACCTTTGGCTTAAGTTGAGTGCCTTTATACAAGGCAAAAATTGTTTTAATAGGTACATTGGAAACAAATTGATTTCTAAAATTAATAAATTCCTTATCTTTTAAAAGTTCTTCTTTTGCACCTATACTTAGCAATTCTTTTCTATCTCTTTCTTTGGTTATTTCATCACCTAAAGTAGTAAAGACAATTTTTTCACGTTCATTCATATTATTGTAGCCTTTTGAGGCTAAACGATTAGCTTCGTTAACCATTGAATCATAGCCATCTTCTATGAACTCCTTCGCTTCTTCTTTTGCTAAGATTTCTATTTCCCTAGAACTTAATCCGGGCTTATATACATCTGGAAGCGTTACACCTTGTTCTTCGTATGCTTTACGAAGTTTAATATTAGCTTCATCAATGTCTTTAGCACCTAAAGTACTTTTTAATACTTCTTCTACATCCCTATATTTAGATAAAGTTCTTTCAAATTCTCTATCTTTCCTATCAAGTCGGTTTTTAGTCATTTGATTAAATTCTTCTTGATAGTCAGGATTTTCCTTTAAAAGTTCTTTAAGTGTTTTCTTACTTTCTTCTTTTTCTTCTACTTCTTCCGTAACTGGTTCAGTATCAGCGGTATCAGTAAGTTCAATACCTTCCACATTTTCTTCTGTAGTTTGTGTTTCTACGTTTTCAGTTTCGTTAGTTTGTTCTAACATTTCATTTTCTTCCATTTTTTCCTCCCGTTTAAAGTCCGTCGACTATTTATTCCATACATTTTTGATAAGGTCGATATGTTAGACCAAAATAAAGCTCGATATTTCTATCGAGTTTTGACCTCTATCTACAAATTGGTAGATGAGCTATAGTGCTATTTTATAAGCACTGTCTAATAAGAAGCTTCCTGGGGGTAGATTCGAACTACCTATCTCGCCGCCTACTTAAAGTAACGGACGATGCTTTCCACCTTACACCATCTCAGGAGGTTATACTTCTTATTAGACACTACCTATAAAGTAGTGTTATGAATTTTGCATAGCTTGTGCCATTAATTGATTGCCTTGTTGAGCTATACCTTCAATTTCATTTTGATTATTCATTTGCATTTGAGCTTGATTTTTCATTACTTGAGCTTGTTGTTCAAGCATATCAATTTGCTTTTGAGCTTCTTGTCTTTTTTTCATTATCTTTTCTAATTTAGGCTTTGGCATTACACTATCAGGGTCTAAAGAATCAACATATTCTTCAAAAGTAATCTTTCCTTGTGTAAACATATTTTCTAAAGATAATTCTTGAGCATATTTATCAAAAGCACCTTTTGGAGTTATATCTACTTTTACACTAGTTTCTAAAGCTTCTAATATATAATTAGGTACTTGTTGTAATTCCATGTTAGATTCGCCTGTTATAGAGTTTTTATTTTCAACTTCTATTATTAGCCCTTTATTAGCATAAGTTTTCCACATATCAAACCATATCCTAGCTGTATCTTCTAAAAATGACTTTAACCCTACTAGTTGATCACTTAAAGGTTGATTTTGAGCATTTTGAACAGCTAATATTGCTCTACCACTTGCGGATTCAGGATTAATATTTCCCGTTGTTGCATCACCAGCATTATTTAAATCTCTAGATAAGGTTATAAGTTCATTTTCTAATTTTTCACTATCAGGTCCCATTTGTCCTGGTTGTGTTATCATAAATACATCACTAGCTTTAGTAGCACCCATATCTTTAAATTTAACAACTCCACCTATTTTATTAACACTAGATAAGTCTTGTATTGCATCAATATTAACAACTTTTTGAGGATAAGAAATACTTTTACTAGTTATAGCTCTTCTCATAGCTATTTTGTTTGTTTCTAGTTGGTTTGGTATTAAGTTTCGTACTTCGCCAACACCTCTAGCATTTCCTTCTTGGTCTTCCCAATTAAAATGGGCTATAGGATAAAGTGTTAATCCTGTATCTCTATCTTCTTTTATGGTTATATATTGTGTAGATTGACTAAAATGAATTGTCCCTTTTTCTCTATAAAGTTTAGTTATTAACCATACTTTTTCTTCTACTTCGTCTTTAGCAGAATCTCCAGCTGTTGTAGATGTATCATTATCTGTTACAATTTCATTTATATCAAACGTTAATCCTTCTTTTTCCATCATTTGTTGTATTTCAATGATAGTTTTTCGTTGTCTTAATAATATGTACGGTTGTAATTGAATTTCTTCTTCATTTTCATTGCCATACATAATATCATTTTTAGATATAATTTCATTAATAGGCATATCATTATCAAAATCATATGTTACATAATTTATACTTTCATCATTAATTGCTGCTTGTTTAGCCCATTTTTTTACTTTTTTATCCATGAAATCTTTATCCCATACTTTTGATGCTTTTTTATTAAGTAAGTCACATGTTTTACTAGCTAATTCAAAAAATTCGGGACTTTCTATATTTTCGGGGCTATAATTAACTGCAAATAGATTAGAAGTAATATTTGATACTTTTTGCTTTACTATTTGTTTAATGAAATTATGTTGTATTTTTTCAGCATCTTTAAGTTTTAAACCTTCCCATTGGTCGCCATTATACATGCGATTATTTAAATCTGTATCTGCAAATATATGTCTTAAATTCATAAAATCTAAATGTTTTCGATATAATATCCAAATATCGGTTTCTTTTAATTCTTTTATGTCCATTTACTATCACCTCTTATTCTGGAAATTCTTTTTGTCCATATTCCGTTCCATTATAATTTTCTATATTTTCTAAATTAATCTTTAATATTTCTTCTTCTAATTCCTTATTCTTTTGAAATTCTTTTTCCTTTTTATGATTTTTGACTGTTTTAATTGGATTTAAGTTTGGCATTGTTATCTTTTCATTACTTCTTAATTTAAATCCAAAAACTAATCCTAAAATAAAAGAAATCAAAATAAAAACACCAAATATGGTGCAAAGTATAATTGTTTCCATTATTTAACCTTCTTTTTAGTAACTTTTTTTATTTTTACTTCTTTGGCAAATTTAGGTAGTTCTACTTTTATTTCACCTTTTTCTACTTCAGCTCTTAATTTTCTTAACATCCATTTTTTCATATTATTTCTATTTTCTCCCCATAATCTACATATTGTGTAGTTTTTTCTATATCAAAATTAAATGTTGTTTCTTTATTTATTACTTCCTTAGTTGGACTAGTACGCATTACGCAAAAATATCTTAGCGCATCCGTTATATGTGTAGGTTCATGTGGTTCTGTAGCTACGTCATTAGGATTCTTTTCATCATGTTGTAATTGTGGTAAATATTTAATTAAATTTATACAATTACTAAATATTTTTAAATCACTATCTTCATATATTTCCCCAGTCTGTTCATTTCTTACTTTTTTAACCTTTAACCACTCTTTAACTGCTTGCCACCCAACTATACGATTATTACTTGTTTTAGTTAAATCTATATCACCATCTCTAAACATCTCCGCTGTACTCTTACCAGTATCCCTATTACGATTCCATAAATCAGGCGGTGCATATTTATGAATATATTGATGATTTCTCATAACACTCTTTAATGTTTGTCTAGCTTCACTAACAATTAAATTGCTTTTATGTATTTCATTATACACATAAGCTTTTCCTTTTGGGTCTCTTGCAATAAAAAGGACTGCAAACTTATCTAGTCCATAGTCCAAAGCTATGTATCTATCCCAATTTTCAGGTATTACAAATGGTTCTATTACATGTATTCTTCTATTAAATTCAGGAAAAAACATACCATCATATATATCCCAATTACCATCTTTTAAAGCTTTTCTATCTTTCTCTGGTAAGTTATCAAGTCTTTTTATATAATCAGGATCATATTCTAACATAAATTTATTTTCAGTTACTAAACTAGGAATAAATATCCTTGTACCAGTTTCGGTAGTTTCATCATTTAAAGGACATTCATGTACTTTATTAGGCTCTCCAATATCTATAAATCTAGCTTTTACCCAAGCATGCCCTATTCCTCCAGGGTTACCAGAACTTTTCATCATTTTAGGATAAGGATTAGCTCCACGACATCTACTAATCATGTATGTGTACATATATTCAGTAAAATGTGTTAGTTCATCAAATCTTATAACGTCATATTCAGCAGATTGATATTGATAAACATCTTTTTCACTATCTATATAGCCAAAATCTATAATACTACCATTTTTAAAAGTCCATATATGCTTATTACTAGTATATGTTGCAACCTCTCTTGGATAAAATTCTAAGCTAACTCTTATTAATGATTTCTCTAAATCCGGGAATGTTCTACGAAAGATTATTTGTTTTGATTTAGGGTATTTTAAAGCATATAAAAGGGCATCTGTTAATTGTCCATAACTTTTACCTCCTCCGGCTGCTCCTCCAAAAAATGTTTCAAATGCTGGAGAATTTATAAACATATTTTGTTTTTTTGTAACGGATATTTTCATTATTCAACTACATTTATATCTACTTTAAATGTTGTATTATCTGTTGATTCACCTTTAGCTAGTCGCATTTTGTCATATAATGTGCCTAAAGCTGTTGTTAATTCCGATAAACTATTTAATTGCATTTTACTAATTTTATTTACTATACTTTTCTTTTGTGTTTCATTTAATTCTTTTTTGTCTTGTTCCCAAACCATTTGAATTATTTCTTCTAATACATCTTGATTATCTCTTGCGGTATCTATTCTATCTTCTATTAATTCTAATGACTTATCTATTATCCTATTAGCCTTATCTTGAAATAATTCTTTTTTTTCGTTGACAACTCTTGCCAACTCTTCAGGATTGTTTTCTTTTTGATTTAATATAATTCTTTTAACTGTATTATTAGAAACACCAACTTCTTTAGCTGTGGCATTATAACTATTTGTAAGCGCATAACTAGCTATTATTTCTGCTATTTTTTCATTATCAGTTTTCACTCCCTTAGCCATACACTCACTTCCTTTCTCTTACCATTTCTTTTTCTAATATTTTAAAAATGTATGGTTCATCGTATTTTCTTTCATAATTGTGTCTAATAACTAATACTTTAATGTAATCATCTCTATTTAAATTATCTATAATATCAAATACATCATTTTCTTCATAAGTAATTGCTATTAATTCATAACCTTTTCTTGAACTTGCTCCATAAACTCTATATTCCATATTTTTTCTACTTTCTTTTAGTAACATAATAAAAAGAACCATTTCTAGTTCTTTTTAAAAGGGGTCGACTAGTGTGATACCAGCTAGGAATACATTGTATAGTATTCCATGATAATAATATAACACATGAAAAACGGACAAAACGGACAAATTTATTTTTCTTCAAAAAATCTTTCATATTCTTTTCTAACACTATCTTCAGTTCCACCTAATATATATGCAATTTTTCGCCAAGTAAATTGTTTAATATATTTATATTCAAATATTAGTCTTAATCTACTTGTTGGTAATTCATTAAGAAATTGCTCTACCTTATTCTTTCTAATTAATTGTGTTAATTTTCTTTCTTTTAATATATCAAGATATTTATTTAATTCATCTATATATTTTGGATTTATAGCATTAAATTTATAATGAACTTTTGTATATGGATAATTTTTCATTGAGCCATCAACTGCTGCTAATATTTCCTTCTCGGCTTGTATTTTTTCTATTTTGCTTTCTAATTCTGAAATTTCTAATTCTACTGTATTATAATCTTCTAAATCTTTTTTTATTTCTTCCCCTATCATTTATCCTCCTAAATCATAATATCGTTGCATTATTTTACTCCTAATCTTTTAAAATTAAATAAATATTATTTAAATGCTCTTCTACTTCTTTAGGTATCTCATTACCATATAATTTTTGTTGTCTTTTAATATAAGCTAATGCTCTTTTAAATCTGTTTTTCATAGCTTCATTTATTGCAATTTGTTCTTTTAATTTTTGCTTATTAGTTTTTATTTTTAACATTTTATTCGTCTCCTATCTTATAAACATTTTCAAAAACAATTTGATATCTAGGACAACCATTCATTGTTTGTTGTTCAGAATATATTCTTATTCCTTTCATAATTTCAGCAATATAGTTGTCTTTACGATTGACCAACTCTTCTCTAAATTCTTTTACTTTCTTTTCTATTTCCTCATCAATTTTTTGACTAACTTCTTGTTTAAAAACATTTTTTATAATATCTGATATCATGAAATCATTATTATTCATAATCTAATCTCCTATCTTATAACAATTATTTTCAAATTGTTCTTTAGTTAAAATTGTTTTAATATCTTCATTATGGCAACCAATCATATTGCAACCATAATCTAATTCAATATAATTATTTTTAGTAATTAAAGTAACTTCTTTGCCATTAACATAATCTCCAACTTCAATTAAATCTATAATATTATGACTTGCTTTTATAATATCAGTTGAATAGCACCATTTGCTACCAAATTCTTCTCCATTTCCAAATATTGGTTTAGTATCAAAATAAATTTCTGTTCCATCTTCTGATATACTATCAATTTTTCCAATAATTCCATCTTTAGTTCTAAAATATAATCCTACTTCTAATTTCATAGTCCGAGTTCCTCTAATGTATATTCTTTATTTAATTCCATGCCTTTGTACATCGTGCCTTTGTCAAAATATGGAAACATTGTTGTTTCAGATTGATTGCAATGAATAACAATATATTCTTTATTTTCAAAATCATAACTTTTATATTTAATAATGTCTGTAATTCTATCTCTAAAAGGCATAATAACACCACTTAAATATTTTCTTTCTTCTTCGTCAAGTATTGGTTCTTCTACTTCTAAGGTTAGTTTTATTTTCTTGCTTTCCAACATTTTATCAAAAGTAGTAAATTCATCACTATTGAATTGTGAAAGTGTTATCAATTCTATAAGTGTATCATTTTGACTTAAACCATAATCACTAATCTTAACTTCTTTTTCTAATTTCATTTTATTTCACTTCCTTGTCATTTTTACTTCGGTTCCAAATTATAACTTTTGTATATTTTTTTAAATAATAAATATCAACTTGAATTATATTAAACCAATCAAATTTATATATTGCAGTTTTAACTTTCTTATCAAGTTCTTTTCCTTTATTTTGTTTTATAATATCATCTATTATTTTTCCTATTTCTTCATAAGGCAAATCAGTTTCATTTACTATTAACATTTTTACCTCTTTCTAATATTTCTAAAATATCTTTTTTTGTTGCATTTACATAAGTATTTAATACTTTTTCTGTTAAACTATCTCCGAAACAATTAAATTTTGATTTTGATTTACAATATTTTTTTACTTCATCAATAGCCTTGTCTTTTTCTTCTAATTGGTGTTGTATTTTTTCAATAGCATTAACTACATCGTCAGTTGTAAATAATTTATATTTTTCGGTATAAAATTTTGTACAAAAAGCAATATTCGATTTATCTTGTAAATATAGTTTAAAATCATTTAATAATTGCATTTCCTTATTCATCTAACCGCCCGATTTCTTTGCATTTGTTATATATTGCTTGTAATAAATTACAGCCTATTATATGAATATTTAAAAATTCTACTGAATTTAATTGATTTTCTAATATTTTAAAAATAATTATTTCATAATCTCTTTTATAAATTATTTCATCTTCATCTTCATATATTTTTTTAAAGTATAAATCTTCCAATGTAATATCTTTATTCATACCAGCCAAGCTCCTTTATCTTATTTTTCATTTCAATAAATTCTAAAAGTGTATATTTTGGTTTTTTAGAAAAGATAAAATGTGTTATACCTTTTTCATCTTTTTCAACCCATTGGTAAGGATATTCTTTGTTTAATTCTAACCATATAATTGGGTTAAATGTTAAATTTTTTGTTAATGTAATATCTTTATTCATTATTATTTTCACTTCCAGCACGTACAACTTCAATATAATTAATATTTGATTTTGGAATTATATATTTATCTTTCATAATATTTTTGTTATTATCGTTCATATTATTAAGCATATTATCCAAAAATATAAAAGTTTCTTCAATTTCAATAATTTTTCCATCTATTAAATGAATTAATAATTTATCTTTTTTCATTATTTATTACTCCTTTCCTAATTTTTCAAAAATTAATTGTTTTGGTAATACTTTCCAACAGAACCAACTTGTATTAAACCAGTTTCCACTTCTTTTTTTATCATAGTTTTCAACCATATTCTCCATAAATTGAACTCTACCATCAAATACCATAACTTCTATTCCATTTTTTCTAAACATTTCTCCCCTAGTTTTACCTTCTAATGAAGTAATAGGCAATAACAAACAAAATGGTTTACCATATTCATAACACTTCTTTAAAAACTCATCTTTAAGGCTATATGGTGGATTAGTTATAATCATATCAAAATGCTCCTTAGGTATGTATTCAAAAAAATTTTCTTTTTTATCAGTAGAAATAACTTTACAACCATGTTCTTTTAATAATCTTGTTATTTCACTTTTACCATAATCTGTACATTCCCATATAGTTATTCCTTTAGGAATATATTTCAATAAAGGTTTTATTGCGTAAGCAGGAGTGTATATGTCATCAAATTTTGGCTTTTGTATATAATCAATCATCGCCTTTTTCATTACTACTTCCTTTTAATTCTTGTAATTCATATGTACTTAATTGTAATGCTTTAAGATAACCATCAGCAAAATCATTATCTTTATATTTTCCCCCTACTGTTTTTATTTTTTCTTCAAGCCACTTTTCAAATTCAGTTAAAATATTATTTTTATTAAGCAAAACTTTTATGTCGTATGCTTTATTGTTGTAATAGCACATTTTTTTATTTTCTAGTGCTTCTTTTAATTCTTCATTTTCTTGTTTTAATTTTTGTATTTCTAATAATAAATCTGCTCTAGCATTTGCTATATCTAATTCTTCTTCATTTGCGCCACTAATCATTTTTACCACCTAATCTTTTGGACAATTCTTCCAGTAATTCTTCGTTGGAAAAACTACTAATTCCTTTAACTCGATTTTGTAATTGTGTAATTTCAAATTGCAAATTTTCATTATAATTTACCATTCTTTCTGTAACTTTTCTTTCATTTTTTAACATTTCAACAATAAATTTAGCAAGGTCTTTATTTTCTACTTCATTTTTAATTGTTTTATATATATCATCTAAATATTCTAATTTATCGTATTTACTCATCTTTACCGCCTTTATTAACAAAATCTAGGACTTCTTGATAAGCAAATTGTATTCCTTTTTGATAATTGTAATTATAAGTATCCATTTTCCAATCGTTTAATAATAATTCTTGTCTATATATCTTATCTTCCAAAAAAGAAATAAGTTGTTGTTGTTCATTTTGAAGTTGTTCTAATTCATTATTTTGTTTTTCTATACAATCAAGACTCATTTTAGCAAAATTGCCACAAACATTTAATAAATCTTCTTTAAATTGTTTATTATCTCTTGCTGTTTTAATTGTAGGTTCATAATAATTATTATTTTCCATTTTCTACCTCGCAATAATAATTACCATCTATTTTTAAACAATTATCTCTTTTTATTACTTTTATATTTAATATTAATTCACTTATAGCAACTGAAATAATAGCCACTACTCCTATTATTAATGAAAATGTAAGTATTCTATCTAATGTTTTGTTTAACTTCATTTTATTTTTCCTCCAACTTTTCTAATCAATATATAATCTTTGATGTTTATGTATAACATAACTTCCCATATTATCTTGATGTATTTTTAATTCTCTAACTGGTGTACTATCTCGTTTTTCATTATATTCATCATCAAAAGCTACTCTTATTTTTTCATAAAGAAATATTTTATCTTCATTAAAGACTTTTGTATAACCAAATACAGTTCCATATAATTCTAATTTTTTATTTGATTTCATTTTTACTCTCCAACTTTTCTTTTAAGTATTTTTGATTTTTAATAAGTTGATTAATAATAATTGCTATATCTTTTAAATTATCATTTGGTTCTTTACGAAAATCTAAAATTTCTATTTCTCTTATATCTTCCAACTCATCATTTTCTTCTGGTAGAATTTCAATATCTGTTTGTAACACTGTTGTCAAATAATTATATTTAAGTAATTTTTGTAATTCTGTAGATAAACAAGTATTTTTATTATTACTCATATAATCTTTTTTAATATCAAGCAATTTATAAATTTCATCATACATTTTTATTTTTTTAGGTGCTTTATCATCTTTAATAAGTCCCATTAATTCATACATTGTAATTTTTTTATTTTTCATTTCGAGCCTCCATTAATTCTTTTTCTAACCTTCTTATTTCTCTATCTTTTTCTCTATTTGATTTATTAAATGTAATTACTAACATATTGTATTCTGTTTTATAGTAATTTCTTTGTTCTTTTAAAATCTTATTTTCTTCAACTAATTTGTCATAATTAGCTATCTTTTCTGCACCTTTCATAGTTAAAACCTCGTAATTCATTTAATCTCCTTTTCATATTCTTTCATCATTTTTTCAAATTCTAAATCATCTAAAGTTGGAATACCTACTTGTTTGCATTCTTGCTCTACCCCTTTTATTAAATCAGCAAAGTCTTTACTGTTTAAACAACTTGTTCTTTCATAGAACAAATAACAATCATAATTCCCTTCGCTTTTATACCATTTTGCATAATCATAAAACTTTGTCATATCTGTACCTTTAGGTACTTTAGCTCCTGATATAGAACCATCTTTATTTCTTGCTAAAGTACCATAAGATACATTCATTTTGATTTTCATTTCTTCATTAGAAATATTGTTATATTTAGCAAGTTGATTTACTAATTCATGAAAATACTTATTTGCTTGCAAGCCTCTATTTCTTTTATGTTCTTTTATTTCATAATCTTTATCTTGATCTAGACTAAATAGTATAGTAGCAATCTCTCTAGGCTTTCCTGTTATTGTTTTCATAATTAAAATGGGAGCATATCACTTATGTCTATTTCTTCTCCAAATTTCTTATATGGATCTTCTGCTTCAGATTCTACATTTTCTATGGGAGCATCATTAGAATTATTATTAAAATTATTTCTTTCCCATTTTAGAATCATGTAGCTTATCCCTGTTGTATTATCTTTTTTCTTAAAAGGTCTAGTAAAACCTTCGATTGATATAAAATCTCTATCATTTGGTAAATCTTTCATAGATTTAGGAAACGATACGGGAATATAATATTTATCATATCTTCCATCTAATCTTTTTTGATTATCACTTATAGACCATTTTCCAAATTGCGTATTATAATAAACTGTTCCTTTACCTTTTATTTCCATTATTCTTCTAAATTTCCTCCTATATCATAATCTTCTAAGCATTGTTGACAACATTCACCAATTCCCCCGTTTATCATTCCTTCTGTATCAATTAATTCTTCAACTGCTTGTCCACATAACGGACATAAAATATTATTAGTTGATTTTTTCATATTCCATCTCGTTAATTGTTAAAAAAGTTTTTAAAGCCAACATTTGTGAAGTCTTTCCAGTAATCTTTAAAGTATAAGTTAATATTGGATCTACAACTTTTTCTTCGACTTTGGTATTAGCCATTTCTTCCATTTTTTCTAATTTTTTCTCTTCAACTACTTTTTTACTAATTTCTTGTTGAGTTTTTAATAATTCTTCTTTTTTAGTTAATTCATTATTTTTGGCAATTACCTCACTTAAATTAAAATTAATTAAATAATCATTTTTTAATTCAACTTCATATTTACTATTTAAGTTTCCAATTGCTAATAAATCATTTCTAATAGTATTAATTTTTTCTTCTATTTCTTTTTCTATTAAGTCTATTTTATACGTCTTATTTAGCCATTTATCATTAAAAATTTTTTCAATAGATAATACTTGACCTAATTCCCCAACATATTTATTAAATATATTTTCGATTTCAGCTCTTTTTTTGCCTTTAACCTTATATTCCACTTCTTTTACTATTTCATCAATTTTAGAACTAGCATCATTTATCAAACTAGTTGTTTCTTTAATTATTGACTTAAAATTTTCAAAAGGTTGCATAAATTGTTTTTCAATTTCAATCCTTTTGCTATTTAAAGCCTTACTGGTTTTGTTTAATATAGCCCTATCACTAATTGCCTTATCAATATTACTTTCATCATAATATTTAGAATCGTAACTAGGTAAAACTTCCTTTACTTTTTCTAATATATTCATTGCATTTGTTTCTAAAATTCCTAATTCTTGTTTTGAAACAACAAGTTCTAAATCTTTTTCATTTAACTCATTCATTAAAATACATCTACCTTTCTTTGATTTATTGGTTTTTTCTTTAAAATTTCTATAGCTTGTTTCATTTGTTTTGGCGTCATTTCAGTATCATTTTTTACTTTAAAATATTCAAAAATATCTTCTCTATCAGTTTCTGTAGCAATAATTAATTCTTCCATATCAGCTAATAATTTTATTTCTTCATCTTTTGATATAGAAGATGGTTGTTTTTCATTATCAGGATCTTTCATTTCTTCTGTTGGAATACAAAATACTTGAAACAAAGCATACTTTAAAGCAACTGCCATGGCTTTATTACTAGCTTTATCTCCACTATCCATTCCTTCACCTACTACTATTGCAGATACATTACTTCCATCTTCAGCATAAAAAATATATTTCATTTTACATATTGAATATAAAAGACTTCCGCCGTTAGAGCTTTTTCTTTCTTCACGATTTTGTTCTAATAATTCCGGAACAATAAATAATTTATATTTAGCAAATAACGGTTGTAATTTGTTCATTACATCGTCAATTCCTCTAAAGCTATAGCCTTGTTTCATATTTTTTTTATTTTTACCAATAGCAGGAACTTCTTCCATTATTTTATTAATTGTTTGATATATATTCATTTATAACTTCTCTCCTACTTTAATTTTTTTCTAGTTTCATTACTGACATTTGCGGTTTCATAACCTTTAATATTTTTCTTAGTTTCTTTTTTTAATAATTTATTTTCTTGAAATACTTCATTAGCCTTTTTTAAAAGTTCTCTACAATCATTTAAATATTCAATTATAATTTTCTTAGTAGCTTCGTTTACTTTTAATTCCTTAATCCTATCTTCTAAAACTTTATTAGCCTTTTTACTTAAATCTAGTTCTTTTTTTAAAACTTCAATAGTATCTAATGCTTTATCTAGTTTTAAGTCTAAATCACTCTTTTCATGATAAACTTCATCTAATTCTTTCTTTAAATTTGTTTTATCATTTTGCAAATCTATTATTTTCTTTGTATAGTCATTATGAATATCAATAACCATATTTTCAATTGCATTTACTGTTCCCCCTAGTGTTTTAAATAATTTCATTTTCTTCTCTCCTAACTTTTCCTGATAACAAACTTACAAACCATTCTCTTTGTGAATTGGCATTTATCTTTGCCAACACAATCAACTATTCCCATCTGTAAAAGTTCTGTAATTCTTGGATGAGCAAAATTTCTTTCATCAGTTGGAACATATCCCCTATTTTTCATTTCAACTGCTATTTCCTTTGCGGACATTGGACAATCTTTATCTTTTAGAATTTCTAAAATTTGATTATATCTGTTCTGTTTATTAAGCTTTTCATATGATTCTTTTCTTGTTTCTAAAGTTATAGCTTGTCCAGGTAATCTTTCAATAAAACTACTATTCATTTACTACCTCCACTTTAATATGTGGTAATAAACCT
Source organism: uncultured Bacilli bacterium (assembly GCA_947629035.1). Lineage (GTDB taxonomy): Bacteria > Bacillota_I > Bacilli_A > RF39 > UBA660 > CANRCE01. The sequence continues at coordinate 13,973 of CANRCE010000024.1, forward strand.
TCAATAGCTTTCATAACACTTTCTAAATCTAAATAACCAAATTCACCTTGGTAAATATTTTTTTCTTCATTAAATTTGAAATTATCGTAATATTCTTCTGCTAAATAAACTTTAAAAGCTTTCCGGTCGGTAAGTGCCATTTTTAATAGTTTCAAATTCTCTTCTTTGTTTTTCATTTAATTCCACCTTTTCTGTTTCTATTTCTTTATTCAGCCATGATGGAACATCCGCTATAACCATTTCTTTCTTGTTTTCTAATTTCTCCCAAATAATCCCCTGATAATTGTTTGCCATACATTCATCGATTAAATTAAGTACTTTTTCTAAACCATATTTGGTAACATTTTTATCAACTTGCTTTAATAAAATATTTAATCCTGTTTCTTTATAAGTTTTATTTTTTTCTTGTTTATATTTACACCAATCTAATAATTTATTTCCAATTAATTTCTTTTCTTCTATATTTAAACTTATAAAATTATTAGAATTATTAAATATAAAATCAGAAATATAAAATTTAAAATTTAAAATACTTGTTTTGTTACCTTGTTTGATTTCATTTTGATTTTCATTTGATTTTAAATTAATTTGATTTTGATTATCATTTGTTTCTATTTTGATTTCATTTTGATTTTCATTTGATTTGTTTTTTTTAGCACTTTTTGATTTATTTTTACTTTTGTCTAATTGATGCTTTAAAGTATTAAATATAGCTTGATTATGTCCTTTTAAATTTGGCATTATACCTTTAAAAATATAATCTAATATAGCTACAGCTAATTCTTTTTTATCATTGATAGACATAGTATCAATTAAATTATAAAAATCGCGATAAAATGTAAAACCATTAATTTCTTTTTCATTCATATGTCCATCCTTTAATTCTTAAATTTGCATTTTCATTATTTTTTTGCTATAATTACCTTGTTAAATTTTTATTTAACGAAGGTATTTTGTGATGATTCTGTTTGGTAAATTATGTGTGAATCATCACTTTTTTGTTGCTCTAAATTATTAAATCTAGCTCCTATCAAACATGACATTATTGCCACTGATGATAGAAAAAATACTAGACCATAATATTTTTTTATTATCTTTTTCATTTGATCCACCTCCTTTATATTCCAAAATTTTTTTTAATAATTTTAGTTAGTGCTACAAAAGGTCTCGTTTGTGGTACATAATACCCTTTTGACTGCATTTCTTCCCTTGCAACTTTTATGCATTCAATACATTTATTTATTCCCATTGTAGGAATAAGTTGTTTTAAGTCCCTAGCTGTTAAATATGGCTGATTAAGAATTTCATCTTTTGTTTTCATATAATTTTCTCCTTTCTTTTTTTTTGCATATTGTGGTTTTATATTCAGACACTTATCTTGAACTAGGAATTGAATAAAAAAATACTTTTTTTAAGATTTTAGGTGTAGTAGAAGAGTTTTATTCCTAGCTCAAATTAAGTGTCTGAATTTAAATTGATTTATTTCACTTTCTTACTTATAATATTTAGTTAAGAAAGTGAGGTGTTATTTTTAATGTCTGATACTATATGGGTTGCTATAATTGTTGCATTGTCTTCTTCAATACCAACCATAATTCTTGCTATAATTAATAACAAATTTCAAATAAAACTTAAACGTTTTGAACTTTCTCAAACTGCTAAAGATAAAGCTGTTGAAAATTATTTAGAAGATATTGCCAATAGTATGCTTAATAATGATTGGCGAAGTCTCTTAAAATATCAAAAATCAGTTCAAGTATTACTTTATTATTTTCCTGATTTAGATATTAAACTTCTTAACAAAACAATTACTGATAATAAAGTAGAAGGTGTTGATAAAAAATTAGAACGTGTCTACCCAGTTATTAAACAACTTTCAAAATCAAGAAAAGACTTATAAACAATATAACTAACATTGATACTGAATAAAGTATCTTTGTTTTTTTATCCCAAATTGTACATAAACAAGCATAGATAATGTGAATTGCGTACCATACTATCAAAAATATAGTACAAAATATTTTAAACTTCATATACTATCCTTTCCTTTTTAACTATCACTAACTGGAAATAAATCTTCTAAAGTAAATTTTTCATTTGATTTTTTATTAATAAGATTTTTTAGTAAAGTAGCTTCAGTTGTTGTAAAACTTGCTTTTCCATTAATTTTTAAATTAATTGTGCTTAAAGATTTAATATTTAATTCTTTTGCTACTTCTTGTTGAGTAATGTTTAAATCTTTTAATAAAGTTCTTAAATCTTTCAAAATATCCCACCTTTCTACGATTTTTCGTACATGCAAGTTAAAAAAATTATTTTTTCCTAACTTGTAATTTCATTTTATACGATTATTCGTATATTGTCAATAACAAATTTACGATTTTTCAAAAAAT
>CANRCE010000025.1 GCA_947629035.1 uncultured Bacilli bacterium
TTTTCAAAAATCTGCAAACCCTTTATTTATGCGTTTTTTCCACAACAGTTCTTGTATTTCTTCCCACTTCCACAAGGACATGGATCATTTCTACCAATTTTAGTAGATTTTTTTGGAGTTCGTTTAGTTTCCTTTGCCTCATTAGTTACAGTATTTTTGACAACTTGCTTTCTTTCAATATTTTGTCTTATTTCTGATTTAAGAAGATAAATACTTACATCTTTGTTTATTTTATCTAACATACTATCAAATAACTCATATCCCTCTAAAGTATAGGCTTGAAGTGGATTTTCATTAGCATAACCACGAAGACCAATACCTTCTCTTAAATGATTCATTGTGCTAATATGTTCCATCCAATAATTATCTATTACCCTTAAAGTTATGGCTTTTTCAAATTCATCAACGACTTCTTTTGGTATATCCTCTAATTTTTCATTATAATCACTTATTACTTTATCATAAATGTAATTAATTAATTCATTTTTCTCTTTACCATTTATTTCAGATAAATTTAATCGATATTTTTTAAGCAAATTCTCATTACATGCTTCCAATATTTCAGCATAATCTTTCTCTGTTAAATTATTACTTTCAATTAAATGATCATTGACCAAAGAAGCAATATAATTTTTAAATAATTCTAGTACATTATCTCTAATAGATTCATTATCAAGTATTTCATTTCTTCTAGAATATATTATTTCTCTTTGATTGTTCATTACATCATCATAATTTAATAATTGTTTTCTGACATCAAAGTTATTACCTTCAACTCTTTTTTGTGCAGATTCAACAGATTTAGAAAACATTTTATTTCTAATAGCTTGTTCACCAGTAAAACCCAGACTTTCTAAAGTACCACGATAACGATCAGAACCAAATCTTACCATCAAGTCATCCTCAAAAGATACATAAAATTGAGTAAAGCCAGGATCACCTTGTCTACCAGCACGTCCTCTTAACTGATTATCAATTCTTCTAGATTCATGTCGCTCCGTTCCAATTACACAAAGTCCACCAAGTTCTTTTACGCCTTCACCTAGTTTAATATCAGTTCCACGACCTGCCATGTTAGTAGCTATTGTTACAGCCCCTAAAACACCTGCTTTAGCTATAATTTCAGCTTCTCTTGCATGATTTTTAGCATTCAATACTTCATGTGGTATTTTTTTCTTAGTAAGCATATTACTAATAAGTTCACTCGTTTCAATAGCAATTGTACCAACTAAAACAGGCTGACCAATATTATGTCTTTTTTCAATTTCTTTTACAATCGCAGAATATTTACCAGCTTTGCCAGGATATAATAAATCAGTTTCATCGACTCTTATAACTGGTTTATTTGTAGGAATTTGAATTACATACATATTATATATATTTCTAAATTCCTCTTCTTCGGTTTTAGCAGTACCTGTCATTCCAGATAGTTTTTCATACATTCTAAAATAGTTTTGGAAAGTAATCGTAGCAAGGGTCTTTGTTTCTTGTTGAATTTTTACTCCCTCTTTGGCCTCGATTGCCTGATGTAATCCTTCAGAAAAAGCTCTTCCTCGCATAAGTCGACCAGTAAACTGATCAACAATAACTACAGCTCCATCATCAACAACATAATCAATATCTTTATGCATTGTATAATTAGCTTTTAGGGCTTGATTAACATGATGAACTAAAGCAGTATTGTTTATATCATAAAGATTTTCCACTTTAAAAGCCTCTTCACATTTACGACTTCCTTCATCAGTCAAACTTATTGCTTTTGTCTTTTCATCCAAAATATAATCTTCATTTTCTTTTAAACCTTTAACAAAATTATCTGCACTAATATATAAATTAGCAGACTGAATAACGCCACCTGAAATAATTAAAGGTGTTCTTGCTTCATCTATTAAAATAGAATCAACCTCATCAACAATACAATAATTAAGTGGTCTTTGAACTCTATTTTCACGTTTTACAACCATATTATCCCTTAAGTAGTCAAATCCAAGTTCATTGTTAGTTGTATATAAAATATCACAATTATAAGCTTCCTGTTTCTCTCGTGGTGATAATTCTCTTAAATTTAGTCCAACGGTTAAGCCTAAAAATCGAAAAATTTCACCCATCCATTCAGAATCTCTTGTTGATAAGAATTCATTTACTGTTACAATATGAACTCCTTTTCCTGTTAGAGCATTAAGATAAGCTGGCATAACACAAGTTAAAGTTTTTCCTTCACCAGTTTTCATCTCTGCAATATTTCCATAGTGAATAGCAAGTCCTCCAAGTAATTGAACATAAAAGGGTTTCATTCCCACTTTACGATAAGCTGCTTCTCTTACAACTGCAAAAGCAGGAACTAAAATATCTTCAAGTGTTTCACCATCTTCTAATCTTTTTTTAAATTTAGAGGTATAACTAGCTAACTCTTTATCAGATAATTTAGACATCTCATCATCAAGAGCATCAATTTCATCAGCAATCGCTCTAAATCTTTTTAATTCTTTATATTCATTATCAAATATATTTTTTAATACTTTTAACATTAATATCATCTCCACATTTAATATTATAACATGTAAATACTAAAAAAACTAGATAATTATTAAGTATTTTCTATATCTTTATTACATATATCTTGAAAGGAATGTAATTTTTTCAACAATAATAAATAATATATTGTTTTAGATTTTAATTAAACAAATTAAATTTACTATAAATATAGATTTTTAATTCAAAATTTGATAAAATTTATATCGAAGGTGATATTTTGAAAAAAAACTTTTTTATAAGTCTATATTTAATAACTATGCTTATAGCAACTATTTTAGGAATAACTGTATTTTCTACTTTTATGCTAAAAAACAACAATAAAAAAATTACAGAAGAAATGAAAAATATTGATAATAAATTACAAGATATTAAAAGTATAAATGAAACTTTAACTAGCGAAAATGAAAATTTAAAAAATAATAATGCTGATAAATTAGAGGAGTATTATAGATGGATAAGAAAATCACAGGAAATCAAAAAAAAGATAGATTAATTTTTAGTATATTAATTATCACTATAATGATATTAAGTATAGTAAATAGTATATGTCTTAAATTTTATACTGAAATTAACAATAAAAATAAAGAATATAAAGAACAAATTTTAATTAAAAAGAATCAGTATAATGACATAGTAAAGGCAAATAAGACTTTAGAAGAAAATAATAAACTAATTAATAATATTGATGAAGAAGTAAATAATGCTAGATACCAATATTATAAAAATATAAAAGATTTGGAAAATTTAGTTGCTAGTGGTAATTCTTTATATAAAATAGCTTATTTAACATTTGATGATGGACCTTATAATTTAACTTATCAATATTTAAAAGTTTTAGAAGAATATGATATATTGGCTACTTTCTTTACAATAGGACTTGGTAAAGAAACTTGCTATGATGATAATAGTAAGTCATGCATAAACGTTTATCAAGATATAGCAAAAAAAGGGCATACTATGGCTAATCATACTTATTCTCATGCTATTTTCTACGGTCTATATGATAGTTCTGATAATTTTATAAATAATGTCATAAAACAAGAACAATTAATTAAAGAAAAAACTAATCTTACAACTAATATTGTAAGATTTCCTGGAGGATCATCAACTGCTGGTGCTCTAAAAAATGACATTATAGAAAAATTAAGAAAAAGAGGCTATGGTTATGTAGATTGGACTGCCCAAGATGGTGATGGGGCTGATATTAAAGATAAAAATAAAGCTTGGCAAATTTTTAAAGATAGTATTAATGAGAATATTGAAGTAGTTTTATTACATGATTATAATACCATTACATTACAGCTTTTACCTGATATCATAACTTATCTACAAGACAATGGATATATTTTACTTCCACTTTTTTATGAAAGTAGAATGGTTAATAAGTAAAAATAGATTAAATATTTAAAATAATCTATTTTTTATTTTGGTATAGCAAATAAAACTATTTCCGTTGGAAAAATAGATCCACCATAATATCTTAAATAAAATTTATAATTTGAATTTATTTCTTTTAACATTTTAGGAATTTTCCACAAATCTTCATGATTATGATAAACAGATATTAATAATTTAGGACTATCTTTTTTGATGTGATTAATACATCCTTTTATAGCTTTTTCTTCATAACCCTCAATATCCATCTTTATTAAAGATATTTTTTCTTCAATATCATTATCTATTGTTGTAGTCATCACTTCAATATTACCTTGAGTATCAAGATTGTCAGCTGAATTATCAACACCTTTGTTCAAAAATAAAACTTCACTCTTATCACTTACTCCCACTTTTCGACAATCTATGTTGATATATTCTTTTGTGTTTTTAAGAAGTTTTTGATAATTGTCATTACTCATCTCATAAGCATATATTTTTTTATAAGAGTTTTCTCCATAACTATTGATAAAATCTAAAATACTATCACCAGTATATGCTCCAATGTCTACAAATACCTCATCATGGCAATTTAATATATCTAAATCAAAATAATGAGCATAAGTTTTATCCATAACACTTTCTAAATATTTAAAATCATAATCATACCAATTATAAAGGATAGCAAAAAGAATTTTTTTAGAGCGATAATCTCCTAAATTATTATATAAATTTATGTAATCATTTCTATGTTCATATAAAGATATAGCTTTATTTTTAATTTCTTCATAGATATTATTTTTATAATCAAGTTTACCCCAATAAGCAAAATCTCTTAAAAACTTTTCAATTGCATTTTTTATATTTATACTTAATGCATCGTATTTTTTTCTAATATGATCAAAGACTTCTTCTTCATTAGAATTTTTTATAGTATTCATAAGCCATGCAAAATTATTGTCAATATAATTCATTAAATCAACTCCTTTTTTATTTTATTCAAATAAAAAATTAAAATGATAAAAAGAAAAAAGTCACTTGCGTGACTTAGTCTATAAATTCATCTTCTAAAACTTCAGAAGCTTCATCATCATAAAATTCTTTTTCTAATGAATAACCAATATCCATATATTCTTTAGCACCTGTTCCTGCAGGAATAAGTTTACCAATAATTACATTTTCTTTTAATCCACGTAATCTATCGACTTTTCCTTTAACTGAAGCTTCAGTTAAAATTCTTGTTGTTTCTTGGAAAGATGCAGCAGATAAGAATGAATCAGTCTCTAAAGCTGCTTTAGTTATACCTAATAAAATAGGTTGACCAATCGCTGGCTTTTTACCTTGAATAATAACATCTCTATTACCTTCGGCAAATTCATTTAGACTAACTGTTGTACTAGGTACAAAATTAGTATCCCCAGCATCCATTATTCTTATCTTAGATATCATTCTTTTGGCTATTAATTCAACGTGTTTATCATTGATATCAACGCCTTGAGAACGATAAACTTTTTGAACTTCTTTTAAGATATATTCTTGAACAGTCGCAGGATCAGTTACAGCAAGTAATTCTTTTGGTGAAATACTTCCTTCAGTTAATTTATCACCTGCTTTAACTTTATCTCCTTTTTCTACTTTAAGTTTTGCACCATATAAAGTTACATGTTCACGAATTTCATTGTCATTTTTGATAAATATTTTATATTTACCTCCAGCATCATCAATTTTTTGAATGACACCATCAATTTCTGAAATTGTAGCTTTTCCTTTTGGTATACGAGCTTCAAATAATTCTTCAACACGAGGTAGACCTTGAGTAATATCTGCACCTGCTACACCACCAGTATGGAAAGTTCTCATTGTAAGCTGCGTACCAGGTTCTCCGATAGATTGAGCTCCCATAATACCAACAGCTTCACCAATTTCAACAACATTACCGGTAGCTAAATTACGACCATAACATTTTTGACAAACACCATGATCAGTTTTACAAGTTAATGCTGTTCTAATCTCAACTTCTTGTATACCAGCTTTGATAATCTTATCAGCAATATTTTCAGTTATTAATTCATTTTTATCGACAATAACTTCTTTTGTTTCTGGATTTATTACTTTTTTATTTGTAAATCTTCCTAAAATACGATCATATAATGGTTCAATTACACCATCTTTATCATCAGTAAAGGCACTAACAGTAATACCTTGAATTGTACCACAGTCTTCTTCTCTTACAATAATATCTTGAGCAACATCAACAAGACGTCTTGTCATGTAACCAGAATCAGCAGTTTTTAAAGCTGTATCAGCACTACCTTTTCTAGCACCATGAGTTGATAAGAAGAATTCTGATACTGAAAGTCCATCTCTAAATGATGATAATATTGGAATTTCAACAGGTTCTCCATTAGGTTTTGCCATTATACCACGCATACCAGCAAGTTGAACAAAGTTTGAAATAGATCCACGAGCTTTAGAGTTCATCATAATAAAGATTGGATTATCAGTTAATGTTTCAGCATATTCCTGTAATTCTTTTTGAATTTCAGCTTTAGCATTATCCCAAATACTAATAACTAAATCAAATCTTTCTTTTTCAGTTATTAATCCTCTTTGGAATTGTTTATTAACTTTTCTTACTTCTTCATTACTTTTAGCTACTATTTGCTCTTTATTTTTACTTGTTACAACATCGCTTGCTGCAATTGTAATACCTGCATAAGTTGAATATTTAAAACCTAAATCTTTTAACTTATCCAAGAAAATTGAAGTTTCAGTTGTTTTATATCTTTTAAACATTTGAGCAATAATTTTCTCTAATGTTCCTTTATTAAATGGTTTAGCAATTGGCATTGAAGCAATCTTTTCCTTAAAATTATCACCATAATTTATGAAATATTTACTTGGAGTGATACCTTCAATATTTTCATCAGTAGGTTCATTTAAATAAGGGAAAGAATCTGGTAAAATTTCATTAAAGATAATTTTTCCAACTGTTGTTATTAAGTATTTATCCTTATAGCTATCTAAAAATACTTTATACTTAAATGAATTTACAGGAATTACAATTCTTGCATGAAGAGTAATTTCTTTTCTACTGTAAGCCATTAGAGCTTCATTGGTATTTTTAAATGCCCTAGCTTCACCCTCAATACCAGCTTTTTCTGTTGTTATATAATAGTTTCCTAAAATCATATCTTGTGATGGTGTAACAATTGGTTTTCCATCTTTTGGACTTAAAATATTATTAGCACCAAGCATCAAAATTCTAGCTTCAGCTTTGGCTTCTTCAGATAATGGTACGTGAACAGCCATCTGATCACCATCAAAATCAGCATTAAAAGGTGTTGTTACTAATGGATGAAGTCTAATGGCTCGACCTGAAATCAATTTTGGTTCAAATGCTTGAATACCAAGTCTATGAAGAGTTGGAGCACGGTTTAACATAACTGGATGTTCCTTTATAACTTCTTCGACAACATCCCATACTTTTGGATCTTGATTTTCAATCATTTTTTTAGCAGATTTAATATTATTTGCTATTTCTTTAGATACTAATCCATTTATAACATGTGGTTTAAATAACTCTAAAGCCATTTCTTTAGGTATTCCACATTGATACATTTTTAAATCTGGTCCTACAACAATAACAGAACGGCCAGAATAATCAACTCTTTTACCAAGTAAGTTTTGTCTAAATCGACCTTGTTTTCCTTTTAACATACTTGATAATGATTTTAGTGCTCTATTTCCTGCGCCAGTTACACTTCTACCACGTCTTCCATTATCAAATAAAGCATCAACAGCTTCCTGTAGCATTCTTTTTTCATTTTGAATAATAATTGATGGCGCACCAAGTTCAATTAATTTTTTTAAACGGTTATTACGATTGATAACTCTTCGATATAAATCATTTAAATCAGAAGTAGCAAATCTTCCACCATCTAGTTGAATCATTGGTCTAAGTTCTGGAGGAATAACAGGTAATGCTTCGATTATCATCCATTCTGGTTTGTTTCCAGAAGTGGCAAAAGAATTAATAACATCTAATCTTTTTACTAATCTTGTTCTTTTTTGACCTGTAGCATCCTCTAGTTCTTTTTGAATATCTTCCAATTCTTTTTGAATGTCAACTTCACTAAGCAATGTCTTAATAGCTTCAGCACCCATACCTACTTTAAAACTATTTCCATATTTTTCGTAATAAGCACGATATTCTTTGTCAGATAGTGTCTGTTTCTTTATAAGTGGTGTAGCTCCTGGATCTAGAACAACGTAAGATACAAAGTATATTACTTCTTCCAAATCTCTAGGAGACATATCAAGACATAATCCAATATATGATGGAACACCCTTTACATACCAAATGTGACTAACAGGTGTAGCAAGTTCGATATGTCCCATTCTTTCTCTTCGAACTGAAGATTTTGTTACTTCAACACCACAACGATCACAAATAATGTTTTTATATCTTAGTCTTTTGTACTTTCCACAAGAACATTCATAATCTCTTGTTGGACCAAAAATCTTTTCACAGAAAAGTCCATCTCTTTCTGGCTTTAAGGTACGATAATTAATGGTTTCTGGTTTAGTTACTTCGCCATAAGACCAAGAACGAATTTTTTCAGGAGAAGCGATTCCTATCTTTAACGCTTTAAAATTATTAGCCTCTAACATTAGAAATCACCTCCTAAATTTTCTGTATCATTTAAATTCGCATCAGGATAATCCTCTAAATCTTCTTTTACATACTCTTCATCTTCATCATATTCAGCAAACAGATTAGGTTTCGGTAGGACTTCTTCTGCGATTGGACCTTCATCCTCTTCTTCTTTTTCTAAATCTTTAAATTCGATCAATTCATCGTCATTATTAATAACAGATATATCCAAGCTTAAGGCTTGTAATTCTTTTATAAGTACTCTAAATGCCTCAGGTATGCCTGGACTTGGTAGAGCATTTCCTTTAACTAAAGCCTCATATACTTTAACACGGCCTACAACATCGTCTGATTTATATGTTTGAATTTCTTGTAAAACATGGCTTGCTCCATATGCTTCAAGAGCCCAAACTTCCATCTCACCAAATCGCTGTCCACCAAATTGAGCTTTACCTCCAAGTGGTTGTTGCGTTACAAGTGAATATGGTCCTGTTGCACGTGCATGTAATTTATCATCAACCATGTGATGCAATTTTATCATATACATGACACCGACACTAATACGGTTATCAAATGGTTCTCCAGTTCGTCCATCATAAAGAACTGTTTTTCCATCTTCATCAATGCCAGCTTCTTTCATCATTTTAGCAATATCATCGGATTTTGCTCCATCAAGTACTGGTGTTGCTACGTGAACACCTAATTTTTTAGCTGCCATTCCTAAATGTAATTCTAATACTTGTCCAATGTTCATACGTGATGGTACACCTTGTGGATTTAGCATTATGTCAACTGGAGTTCCATCAGGTAAATAAGGCATATCTTCTTGTGGTAAAATAAGGGAAATTACACCTTTATTACCATGTCGTCCTGCCATTTTATCTCCGACTGATATTTTTCGCTTTTGAATAATATATACTCTTACTACTTTACTTACTCCACTTGGTAAGTCTTCATTGTCTTCTTTAGTATAAACCTTAACATCATGAACAATTCCATCGCCACCATGTGGTACTACCAAAGAAGTATTTCTAACTTCTCTAGTCTTTTCACCAAAGATAGCATGTAATAGTTTCTCTTCACTAGTTAAATCGGCCATTCCTTTTGGAGTTACTTTACCTACTAGAATATCTCCTTCTTTTACTTCCGTTCCTATTCTAATGATACCATTCTCATCTAAATTTTTACGAGCATCTTCTCCAACATTAGGAATATCTCTTGTTATCTCTTCAGGTCCAAGTTTAGTATCACGACACTGTAATTCATAGTCTTCAATATGTAAAGAAGTATATACATCATCTTTTACTAATCTCTCATTCATAATAACGGCATCTTCAAAATTATAGCCATTAAAAGTCATAAAAGCAACAACAACATTTTTACCTAAAGCAAGTTCTCCCATATCGGTACTTGGTCCATCGGCAATAATTTGACCTCTTCTTACTTTATCATTTTTTCTTACAATTGGTCGATGATTAGTTGTTTCACCTTGGTTAGCTCGCTCAAAATTAGCTAAATTATATATATCTTCACCTTTAGCATTTTTGATAACTATTTTCTTAGCATCAACGTAATCAACAATACCATCAGCTTTAGCAACCACTGTTGCACCACTATCACGAGCAGCAATGTATTCAACTCCGGTTCCAACATATGGAGCCTCTGTAGTCAAAAGTGGTAAAGCTTGTCTTTGCATGTTAGCACCCATCAAAGCACGTGTTGCATCATCATGTTCCAAAAATGGAATTAAACTTGTTGTAATTGATACAACCTGTTGTGGAGATACATCAATGTAATCAACTTGTGAGGCAGGTATCATAACGTTTTCACCATTTAATCTACCTGCTACAACTTTATCTGTAATTTCCATATCATCATTTACATTAACTGTAGCTTGTGATATGTAAAGATCTTGTTCTTCATCTGCTGTTAAATATACGATTTCATCAGTTAATTTTTTATTTACAACTTTTCGATATGGCGTTTGAATAAAACCATACTCATCAACTTTTGCATAACTAGCAAGTGATGTTATAAGTCCAATATTTTGTCCTTCTGGTGATTCAATTGGACAAATTCTACCATAGTGAGAAGCATTAACATCACGAACTTCCATACCAGCTCGATCACGAGATAATCCTCCTGGTCCTAAAGCTGATAATCTTCTTTTATGAGTAAGTTCAGCAATAGGATTTACCTGATCCATAAACTGTGATAACTGACTACTACCAAAGAATTCTTTAATAACAGCTGTTACTGGTCTTATATTTATTAAAGTTTTTGGTGTTACAGTTTCTACATCTTGAGTAGTCATTCTTTCTCTGATTACTCGTTCCATTCTGCTAATACCTACTTTAAATTGATTTTGTAACAATTCACCAACTTGTTTTATACGTCTATTTCCTAAATGATCAATCTCATCATCTCTACCGATTCCATCCATTAAATTTAAATAATATGATACTGAAGCATAAAAATCAGAAATTGTAAGTGTTTTAACTTGAATATCTTGATCATTTCCTATCAATTTGATTTTCTTTTTAGGATCTAGTGGAGAATATACCCAAATAATTTGGACAACATTGTGACTATCCAACTCTTCATTAATTTTTACTTCTTGCTTACCATAGCCATTTTCTAAATATGAAACAATCTCAGGCATAAGTTCTTTAGTAATTAAAGTTCCTTTGGCTATCTTTACTTCTCCATCAATTTTGATATCTTCTGCTAAAACAGTATTTAAAATACGATCTTTAACATTTAGTCTTTTATTAAATTTATAACGACCAACTTTAGCTAAGTCATAACGAAAATTATCAAAAAATCTTGTAATTAACTGATTCTTTGAACTATCTAATGTTGTTGGCTCTCCTGGTCTTAATTTTTCATAAATTTCAATTAAAGCTTCATCAGTATTATGTGTTGAATCTTTCTCTAAAGTGTTTTTAATATAAATATTGTCATCAAACATCTTTAAAATATCTTCATCACTTGATAAGCCAAAAGCTCTAAGTAATGTTGTTAATGGCACTTTCCTTGTTCGATCGATTCTTACATATAAAACTTCTTTAGCATCCGTTTCATATTCTAACCATGTTCCTCTTGATGGTATTATTTTACTTGCAAATACTGGTTTACCATTCTTGTCAATCTCTTTTGAAAAGTAAACACTAGGTGATCTTACTAATTGTGATACAACTACACGCTCTGCACCATTTATTATAAATGTTCCACTTTCTGTCATAAGTGGCATATCTCCTAGGAAGATTTCTTGTTCTTTTACTTCACCAGTTTCATTATTAAATAGTCTTGTTTGTACTTTTAATGGAGCTGCATAAGTAATTTGTCTGTCTTTACATTCTTTAATAGAGTATCTAGGTGTATCAAACTCATAATCTCCAAATTCTAATGTTAATCCTCCAGAAAAACTATTAATTGGAGAAAATTCTTCCAAAACCTCTTTTATTCCTTGAGTTGCGAACCATTTATATGATTCTGTTTGAACCTCTAATAAGTTAGTAAGTTCTAATGAATTTTTAATCATAGAAAAGTTTCTTCTTTTTCTATAATCCCCACTTTGCTTCAACTTGTAAGCCATTAATTTAATCACCCCTATACTTAATTTTTCTATTTTTGGGCACTCAAAAAAGATGTGTTACCAATATATAATGTTAACAAATATTTTTCAATAAGTCAATCATTTTGACAAAAAAAGATTTAAAATTTACATTTTTTTCAAAGGAATGCCCTTAATAATATAAAATCCTTTATCTTTTTTAATAATGGTTATATCATAGTAATCATTTAGTTCTTTCATGATGCTTTTAACACCATGATCTTTTCTCATTACAAACCAAAGTTCTCCATCATCTTCCAAATAATATCTAGCATCTTTTAAAAATTTTCTTACAATGTCTTTTCCTGCCCTAATTGGAGGATTAGTTATTATATAATTATATTTATATCTTACATTCTCATAAATATTGCTTTCATAGATATTCACATTATTTCTGTTATTGAGTTTAGCATTCAAACTAGAGAGTTCTAAAGCTTTTTTATTTACATCGACCATATCAACGCTAATCTTTTCATTATATGCTAAAATAATTCCAATTATTCCATAGCCACATCCCAAATCAAGTACTCTTCCTTTTAAATTAGGCAAGTTTTCTAATAGTAAACGACTACCATAATCTAATTTATCTTTAGAAAAAATACCATTATTAGTATAAAAGTCATATTCTTTATCATAAAATTTTACTTTTATTAGTTTCTTTTCATCGACAATATTTTTATCATTTTCAAAGTATTGGCTCATCATATCTCCTTTATAACGCAAAAAAGAACCTCATAGATAGGTTCTTATAATTATTGAAGTTCAACTGTTGCGCCAGCTTCTTCAAATTGGGCTTTAATAGCTTCAGCTTCTTCTTTGTCAATTTGTTCTTTTACATTACCACCATTATCAGCAATGTCTTTAGCTTCTTTTAATCCTAAACCAGTTAAATCTCTAATAATTTTGATAACAGGTATTTTATTACCACCAGCAGAAGTTAAAACAACATTAACTTTACTAGGTCCTTCTGGAGCAGCTGCTACTGCTGGTCCTGCTGTTGCAACTACAGCACTTGGATCTACACCAAATTCCTCCTTCATTGCTTCTACTAATTCATTTACTTCTAAAATTGACATTTCTTTTAAAGCACTAATAAATTCATCTTTTGTTATTTTTGCCATTTTTAATCATTCCTTTCTTTTTATTTAAATTATTTTTCTTCTAATTTTTTAGCATACAAATCTAGACAAATAGCTAAATTTCTAATAGGTTGCATCAAGCCACCTGCTAACATAGTAAGTAAGCCTTCTCTTGATGGAATAGCAGCATATTTTTTAAGTTCAGCTGCATCTCTTACTTTTCCTTCGATAATACCAGCTTTTAATTCTAATGCTTCATGATCTTTAGCAAAATCACTAAGAACTCTAACTGGAGCTAGCTCATCGCTTGAAAATGATATAGCACTTGGACCTTCCAAATACTTATCTAAGTCAATATTTAATTCATCAACTGCTCTTTTAGTTAAGGTATTTTTATATACTTTATATGAAGAATCAGCCTCTCTTAAAGCTCTTCTTAAAGCAGTTACTTCTGATACAGTAAGTCCTCGATAATCAAATAAAACTGCTGATTTTGCATTTGCAAAATTGTCTTTTATCTCAGAAACAACTGTAGCTTTTTGCTCGATAATCTTTGTATTTGCCATAATCTCTTCCTTTCCTTATACCAAAAGAAAATCCCTAGCAAAATTTTGCCAAGGGATAATACAAGTAATAGTTATTTATTCCTCGGTAAGATTTTTAAACTTAACGTCCTTACTGTCTTTGGCATAATTTTTCTTTTCTTTGTTTATTATACATTAAATTCTTTTATTTGTCAAAAGAATTTATATCAATTTTAATTCCAGGACCCATCGTTGTAGAAATAGCTACATTTTTTATATAGTTTCCTTTAACGGTTGTAGGTTTAGCTTTCAAAATAACATCGACAAAAGCTTTCAAGTTTTCACATAATTTATCATCAGAAAAGCTTGCTTTTCCAATAATACCATGAACATTTCCAAAACTATCAGTACGATAATTTACTTTACCTTTTTTAGTTTCTTCGATAGCTTTTACGACATCTTGAGTTACAGTTCCTGTTTTTGGATTAGGCATCAATCCTTTAGGTCCTAATAATTTACCAATTTTACCTAATTGAGGCATCATTTCTGGTGTTGCAATGATAACATCGTAATCGAACCAATTTTCTTGTTCAATCTTGTTAATCATATCAACATCTCCAACATAATCAGCGCCAGCTTCACGTGCCATTTTAGCTTGATCACCTTTAGCTAATACAAGCATCTTTTTAGTTTTACCAGTTCCATGTGGCAAAACAACAGCTCCTCTTAATTGTTGGTCAGCTTTTTTTACATCTACATTTAAATTCATAGCTACTTCAACTGTAGCATCAAATTTTGAATTAGAAGTTTCTTTTGCTAGTTTAATAGCCTCATCAACAGAATAAACTTTGTTTTTTTCTATTTTCTCTAAATTAGCTATATATCTTTTACTTCTTTTCATTTAAATTCCTCCTTATGTGGTCTTCACGGACTAATCCTTCCACATAGGTAATTACCTATATGTTTATGTTAATCTTTGATTTCAATGCCCATATTACGAGCTGTACCTTCAATAATTTTCATAGCTTCGTCAATAGTATAAGCATTCAAATCTGGTAATTTAATTTGGGCAATTTCTCTTAATTTATCACGAGAAATTGTTGCCACAACTTCACCCTTCTTAGATCCTGATTTAATGCCTGCAGCTTTCTTAATTAGAAAAGCAGCTGGTGGAGTCTTAATTACAAAGTCAAAACTTCTATCATCAAAAATAGATATTTCAACTGGCAATATATCTCCCATTTTATCTTTAGTTGCATCATTGTATTTTGTACAGAAATCTTGTAAATTGATTCCTGCTGGTCCTAATACTGTTCCTACTGGTGGAGCTGGTGTAGCTTTTCCTGCAGGAATTTGCAATTTAATTTTCTTTACTATTTCTTTTGCCACGAAAAACACCTCCTATATTTTTTTTCGCGAGTGGTTCTATTAGCTTTTATTTTGTCCGCGAAAGCCTCCCACTTATTTACCAATATACTATAAAGTATATGTCGGTTCGTTCATAATAATATCACATTTTTTTTAAAATAGCAATTGTTTTTTTGCTTTTCTACATAAATTTAAATATTTGCTACTTGTGAAATGTCAACTTCAACCGATGTATCTTGACCAAATAAGTCTATTAAGACATTTAATTTTTGTTCTTTTAAATCAACTTTTTCGATTTTAGCTATCATGTCTTTGAATGGTCCATCAATAATTTTTACTTTCTTACCTTCACTTAAATCAGTATTTAAATCAATTCTACTCATACCCATATTAGAAAGTATTTTATCTACCTCTTGTGGCGATAAAGGAATTGGTTTAGCTCCTTTACCTGAAGATCCAATAAAACCAGTTACGCCTTGCGTATTTCTTACAATAAACCATGCTTCATCAGACATAACCATTTCAACCAAAACATAACCAGGAAACATTTTCTTTATTTTTTCTTTTTTTACACCATCTTTATATTCTATTTCCTTCTGTTCAGGTACAATTACCCTAAAAATGTTTTCATGTAATTCCATAGAATTTATACGATTTTCTAATTTCTCTTTTACTTTATATTCATGTCCACTTATTGTGTTTACTACGTACCATTCTTTTTGCATTATAAATTACTCCTTAATAAAGCAATTAAAAGATCAATTGCATAAAAGAAAACACTAAAGAATATCATAAAAGATAAAGTTGCTACAGAATACTTAACTAAATCTTTAAAACTAGTCCATCTAATTCTAGAAATTTCTTTTAAAACACCTTTAAAATATCCTCCGATTTTTTTAAATAATTTCATTCTACCCTCCATATTTATCTAAAATAAAAACACCTCTTCGTGTTGATACAAATATATCATATCTATATTATATTTGTCAACACTTTATTCATTATTTTTAAATAATTTATACAAAATTGTGTAACTATTCAGACTTAAACACTTAAAAAGAAGAGTGATTCATATTGAATTGCTCTTTTAATTAATTTGAAAATAA
>CANRCE010000026.1 GCA_947629035.1 uncultured Bacilli bacterium
AAAAATCAACCCGAACGGATTGATTATATATTTAAGTTCAAACTATAAAAGTTCGAACAGAAACGTCACTGGAGCAGATGAGGAGAATCGAACTCCCGTAGTCAGCTTGGAAGGCTGAGGTTCTACCATTAAACTACATCTGCATCAAGTAGGCATATTTAATATACTATAATTTTATCCTTTTGTCAACTATTTTATGCATATTTTTATTACGTAAACAAAAATATTTTCTTATTAAAGTGTATATTATTACTTTAAATATTATATAAAATTTAAATTTAACTAAACGTTAAAAATACATAACTTTATTTTGAAAAAATAAGTCGAATAAATTATTACAAAATAACACTTAATTATGTTATAATGTTAATAGGAGGAAAATAAAAATGGAAAAAGCAAAAGTTTATTTTATTAAAGAAATCACACCTGAAAATGTTGTAAAATTATTTAAAAAATTAGAAAAAAAATTACCTGGAAATGTTGCTGTTAAAATTCATTCCGGCGAAGAAGGAAACCAAAATTATTTAAAGCCAGCATTTATGAAACCAATTATTGAATATGTAAATGGTACTGTCGTAGAATGTAATACAGCTTACGAAGGACAAAGAGATACTACTGAAAAGCATTTAAAGCTTATGGAAAATCACGAATGGAGCAAATATTTTAATGTTGATATTATGGATAGTGAAAAAGACATGACACTTGATATACCAAATGGCAAAATTATTAAGAAAAACTATGTTGGTAAAAATCTAGAAAATTATGATTCAATGCTAATACTATCGCATTTCAAAGGACATCCAATGGGAGGATACGGTGGAGCTTTAAAACAATTATCTATTGGTATTGCTTCATCGAAAGGAAAAAGATACATTCATTGCATAGGAAAAGAAAACGGATCATTTGAAGATATGTTTCATGTCGAACAAATTAAATTTTTAGAAGCTATGGCTGATGCTGCTTCATCAATTGTAAACTATTTTAACGAAAATATTGCTTACATCAATGTAATGTCTAATATGTCTGTTGATTGTGATTGCTGTAATGTAGCAGAAGATCCTTGTATCAGTGATATAGGCATTCTTGCCTCAACTGATCCAGTAGCAATTGATCAAGCCTGCATTGATTTAGTTAAAAATTCTAATGACAAAGGTAGAGATCATCTATTAGAACGAATAAATTCTAGACAAGGAACCCATACTATAGACTCTGCAGAAAAACTAGGGATTGGAACTAAAGAATACGAACTTATTGAAATAGAATAAAAATCAAGAAAAATAATTTAAACTTGATTTTTTTTATTAATCGTTAAATCAACATATTTTTCATTTATTTTAGTTTCTTTTACAAAATCACAATTAATATTATCAACAGCTTTAAATATATTATATTCAACATCATCATTTACCATTTTTAATTCTTTTAATAACTTTTTTATTTCATTTCGTTCACTTGACATTTCATATAATCTGCATCTTTCCGTAAAATAACAAGAAAAATTAATAAAATTTAAATTATTATATTTACACCAAGAAATAATAGAATCCTCTTTAACTAAACATAAAGGTCTAATTAATTCTACATTATGATGTTTGGACATCATAGTTGTAGCTTTAGAACCATAGAAAATAGATAATGATGATATCTCAATTACATCATTAAAATGATGAGCTATAGCAATTTTATTGCAACCAAGCTCATTTGCTTTATTATATAAAAATTCTCTTTGCATTTTAATACACAAATGACAAGCATTCTTGTCTATATCTCCTAAAACATCAAATATATCACTATTCAACACTTTTACAGGAACATTTAAAATCATAGCATTATCTAAAATCAACTCTAGATTATAATCACTATATCCAGGATTTATAACTACATAATATACATCAAAATTAATAACACTGTGTCTTTTTAACTCTTGAATACATTTAGCCATTAAATATGAAGATTTACTACCACTTATACAAACCATTATTTTATCGCCATCATTTATTAATTTATATTTCCTTATTGCTTTTATAAATTTACTCCATATTTCTTTACGAAACTTTTTTATAATACTCCTTTCTATTTCTTTATATTTTTCCATTTTAACCTCACCATACAAAATATCTTCTAATTTATTTAAATTTATATATTTAAAATTTAATTTTAATACTATTCTTTCCTAGTTCAAAAATCAATAATACTTAACTTTTCATTATTATTGAGATAAACTTTTAACTTTAATTAATTTATCTTTATTAATTTTATTATTTTCTTCTAACTTATCTTTTAAAATATTTATTTTACACTGATTAATTAAAACACTATGCTCTAGCCTATTTAATTTTGAATTCATCTCATCATATAACGGATGATTTTTAAAATCCTCTTTTAATTCTGACTTTAGCTTTTTTATATTAACTAATGTATCGTTAATAAGACTACTAGTAGCATTTAAATCATAAATTTCATTACTAATACTCTTACTATAGTCATAGGCACTATATATAATTTTTTCTTTTTCATTGAAATTAATATTATTTATTAATACATTTAACATTTTTTTAGTTGCCAAGGTATTAATTGCTATTCCGGGAATTAAATTTGAAAAAGGAAAAAGACAAATTAAACCAAAATATTTTACTAGATTATTAATTAATTCTCCTAAACCACGTACTGAATATTCCATCTTTTTTTCAACATCAATAACATTTATTCTATCTTCAAGCTGAGTCAAAAATTTATCTTGATTTGCAATAATTTGTTCAAAAGTTAAATTTGTTTTTTCAAGACTAATAAATTTTTCTTCTAATTTTATTAAATCTTTCTCATTCAAACCAAGTATATCTAATTTTTCCTTTTTTTCCAGTTCCAATTTTTGATTTTCATATTCCAATTTTAAAATTTCTTCATCAATTTTTAAAACTTGTTCTTCAGCATTTTTAATATTTTCTCGTTCATGTAATAAATAAACATGATTATCTTCTTTAGCAAAATTTTTTTTAGAATCTTTATAATATTCACTTAAATTATCAATTAGATTTAAATTATCTTCAATTCTATCGCTAATTTTACTATCTTCTTTTGTCTTTTCGCCAGATTCTAAATTCAAAATATAAATTTCCATTTTTTCTATATCTATCATACTATTAATAGTTATTAATTTTACTTTCTGATTTTGTAATTTTTCTAGTATTAAATCAATTTTTTCTTCATAATTAGGAGAAATTAAAACTTCATTTTCTTCTTCTTTAGCAAATTTTTTCTGTTTTTTTTCTACGTACATACTATCTATTACATTTTTTATGCCACCACTTATAATCAAAGGAACACCAATCACTATTTTTCCAACATTTATAGAATATTCTTTAGTTTTTTCTATACTTTGCTTTGATATTTTTATTTTCTTATTTGTTTTATATAATCTAATTTTTTTTATTCTCTCTTGAAATTTTCCAAGCTTACCTGTTGCCATCATCTCACCACTCATTTCTAACTATATTAACCAAAATATTATATTAATAATAAAAATAGTCAATCAATTCTAACTTTAACCATATCATCTTTATCTAAAGAACCTATTAACATTGATGACTTATTATTATGTTGTCTCATATTACTGATAACTTTCTTCTCATCATAATTAGCATAGCAATACTTACAAAAATGTTTACAACAATTATATGTTCCAATATCAACCATTTCTACACAATGACATTGTCTTTGTTTCCATTCTTTAAATTTAGTTTTTCCTGTCAACTTATATGCAATTTGTCGTGATAAACAATCTTCTTTTTTGAAACCATATTCTACTAAATTATGTTCTTCACAACATGTTTGTAATTCAATCCCATATTTTTTAGCAATTTTAACAAAGTTAATACCTATTATTTTATAATCGTTTTCCTCTAATTCTTTAAGCTTCAGATATTTTATATTATTTCTTACATTTTTATAATTATCCACAAAAGATATAATAATATGTTCTACATAACCAGATAATAAACTACATAATCTATCAAAAGCTCTAACATGATAATCTAAAGTATATTTTTTATTTAATAAAATAGGATCATATCTCACATAAACATTATTTTTACCTAAAATATTAACTATTTTTTTTACACCTTCAATTACCTCTTTTTTATTCCAAACATTTGGTTCGATATCTCTACCATAAGGTGTAATTGTAATATGAAATAAAATTGGTATATCAATTTCCTTTAATTTATCGATAATAGGTAAAGGATTTTTTGTACAAAATAAAATGGCTGATACATCTTTAAAATAAATTCTACTTACTTTTTTAGGATAAAAAGGATTTCTAACATCCACATATCCCTCTTTATACCTATTCATAAACCATTCAGTATAAAATGCCACTATATCACATCGACCACTCACATTTAAAATCATTATAATTACCTCACGGTATATTATAACACAAAAATAACATCTAATAAAAAAAATAGCATTTTTAGCTATTTTATGATACAACTTCTTCACAAACAACAACATTTATTGCTTGTAATCCTTTAGCAGTTTCAATTAAATCAAAATTAACTAATTGACCTTCAAGTAAAGTTTTATAACCATCTTGCTTTATAGCAGAATAGTGTACAAAGATATCTTCTCCTGTTGGATGATCAATAAAACCATAGCCTTTTTCATTGTTAAACCATTTAACTCTACCACTCACTTTTATCCCACCTCTCATTCTAGTAAATCATTACTATAATTATTATACTATTACTAAAAATGATAAATCAATTCTAATCAATAGACAATAAACGACAATTTTTAACCATCGCTATTTTATGATAGCATAAATTTTTAATACAAAATATTTCATAACATAAAAGATTGATTTAAGATACATAAGTGCACAAAAGTTAACTATTAGTTATTATTTAAAAATTAAAAAAGTATACTTATATTTTCATAAATATACTTATTTTATCTTAATTAATTTTAATATTCATAATTTCTAGTATTCTATTCAAATCATTTACATTTTCAAAATATATTTCTAATTTTTTATTATTAATTTTTACTTTCGTACCTAAATAATCCTTTAATTCATTTTCTATATTGCTATATTCTTTTGTTTTTTCAACTCTTTTCATTGGCACTTTTTTAGGAACATCCAAATTTGAACTTATCGTTTCTAAATCTCTTACACTCATATCATCATCAATAACTTTATGAGCATACTTTTCAATATCAGAAGTATTTTCCATTTTACTTAAAACTCTTGCATGTCCCATAGACAATTTGTTTTCAAGTATCATATTTTGGACATCTTGAGGTAAATTTAATAAGCCTAAAGTATTAGTAACATGACTTCTACTTTTACCAAGTTTAGTCGCTAAATCTTCTTGTCTTATATGAAGACTATCGATAATTCCTTTATAAGCCCAAGCAAGTTCAATAGCTGTTAAATTTTCTCTCTGTAAGTTTTCTAATAATGATATCTCTCTCATTTGATTATCACTAAAATCTTTGACAATCGCAGGAATGGTATCAAGACCAGCTAACTTTGAAGCTCTAAGTCTTCGTTCACCTGCAACTAAATCATAACCTTTTATACTTTTTTTAACAATAATAGGCTGAAACACACCATAATTTTTTATTGAAACTGCTAATTCATCTAAAGATTCCTGATTAAAAGTTCTTCTTGGCTGATATGGATTTGGTCTTATTTCTGATACAGGTATTTGTTTTATATCAGATTCAGTTGCTGATTCCATGATTGTATTTTCAAAAGTATCAAAATCAAGTATTTCACTACTAAATAATTGTTCTAAACCCTTACCCAATGCTTTCTTCTTTTGTTCCATTTCTTTCAATTACCTCCTTTGCTAAATTTAAATAAGCAAGTGTTCCTTTACTTCTAGGTTCATATTCTAAAATAGGTTTTCCATGTGATGGTGCTTCTGCTAAACGAATAAGTCTAGGAATTATAGTATTATAAACTCTTTCTTTAAAAAAGCTCTTAATACTTTCAATAACTTCTAACCCTAAATTAGTATTTGCAGTTAACATTGTAAGTAGTACACCCTCAATATCTAAATTAGGATTAACTTTTTTTTGAGCTAACATTATTGTATTTATAAGTTGCATTATTCCTTCCAATGCAAAATATTCACATTGAACTGGTATTAAAACTGAATCGGCAGCTGCAAGAGCATTCGTAGTAAGTATACCAAGTGATGGAGGACAATCTATTATAATATATTCATAGTTATTTTTTATTTTATCTAATTCTTCTTTTAATCTTAATACTCGATTAAACGGTTTATCAATTGATTTAAATTTTCTTTCCAATTCAATAAGTTCCATTTCAGCTCCTGCTAAATTAAGATAGGCTGGAAGCAAACTTAAATTTTTACTTTTAGTTTTTATTATAGACTCATCTATCGTACTTTTCATAACTAACACTTCATAAATACTACTAGCAATATCACCTTTATCAACACCTACACCTGTTGTAGCATTTCCCTGTGGATCTAAATCAACAAGCAAAACTTTTTTATTTAACACACCTAGTGAAGCTGCCAAATTAATACTAGTTGTCGTCTTACCTACTCCACCTTTTTGATTAACAATCGCAATTATTTTCCCCATTAATTTCACCTACATTTCTTACATATTTTATTTTAACAGATTTTTTATTAAAAGTGAAGAATAATTATTAACTTTTAATTAGAACTTTTATAATTATTAAAAGCTTTACACTACAATATCATTATGATAAAATTAAAAACAAAAGAAAGGAGAATTATTCTGTGAATTTTATAAACACTAAATGGACTAAAAAGACATATGAACAATTTATATCATATTTACTATCTTTACAAGATACAAACTATCAAAAATTTCAGCAAAATATTATTTCTAATTGTAATATTATTGGAGTAAGAACCCCTATATTAAAAAAAATTGCTAAAGATATTAGTAAAGGATCATATAACGATTTCTTTAAAATAGCCAAAAATGACTACTACGAAGAAAATATCATATATGGACTTATAATTACCAACTTAAAATCAATTGAAGAAGTAAAAATTTATTTACCAACATTTATGTCAAAAATTGATAATTGGGCATGCAACGATATAGTGATTTCGAACTTAAAAATTGTAAATAAAAATAAAAACTTTTTCTACAAATTTATAACTATTAATATTAAAAATAAAAATCAATGGACAAAAAGATTTTGTTACGTTTTATTACTTAATTACTTTATCGAAGAAAAATATCTAAATAAAATATTTACTTTATGTGAAAAATATAATGATGATAATTACTATGTAAATATGGCCGTAGCTTGGCTTTTATCAATATGCTACATAAAATATCCAAAACAGACTATAACGTTTTTAAAAGAAAATAAATTAGATAAATTTACTCATAATAAAGCAATACAAAAAATTGTTGAATCTAATAGAATTAAAAATAAAGAAGAAATTAAATTATTAAAAAGAAAATAATAAATTTAATTAAAAGATATTCTATTATTATAAAGAATTTGTTATAATATTTAAACAAGGAGGCACATAATGAATGATATACTAAAAAAATATAACATTAATCAAAATGAAAAAATTGTTGTTGGCGTATCTGCTGGTCCAGATTCTATGTGCCTATTAAGCATGTTAAAAGAAGAAACTGATAATATAATTTGTGCTCATATCAATCACAATATTAGAAAACAAAGTAAAAAAGAAGAAGAATACTTGAAAAAATACTGTATTAATAAAAATATTATATTTGAAACTTTAAAAATAAAAAAATACACAAGTAATAATTTTGAAAACGAAGCAAGAGAAAAAAGATATGAATTCTATAAAAAAATTTTAAAAAAATATAATAGTAAATATCTCTTTTTAGCGCATCATGGTGATGATTTAATAGAAACCGTATTAATGAAAATTGTAAGAGGATCAAATATCGAAGGATATGCTGGTATTAAAGAAATAAGTAAAATAGAAAATTACTATATTATTAGACCTTTATTAAAATATACAAAAGAAGACTTAATTAATTATAATAAAAAACATAATATAACATATTTTATTGATAAATCTAACAAAAATATTAAATATACTAGAAATAGATATCGAAAATATATTTTACCATTTTTAAAAAAAGAAGATAAAAATGTTCATCTTAAATTTATTAATTATTCAAATACATTATTAGAATATGAAAATTATATTAAACAAGAAGCAATTAAAAACAGCAAATTAATTTGTAAAAATAATATTATAGATTTAAATAAATTAAATAATTATGATTCATTTATGAAAAAAAATATTTTATTCTATATTCTAAATAACTATTATGATAATAAAATTAATATTGTAAAAGAAAGACATATTAAAGCAATTATTGATTTAATTGACAATAAAAAGCCAAATTTAACACTGACCCTTCCTTACAAATTAATTATTAAAAAAGAGTATGAAAAATTATTTTTAACAAACATTAATATAACTAATACAAACTATAAAATAAAATTCAATAATGAATTTACAATTGACAATTTTATCATTAAACAAATAGATTTTGCTGATGAAGATAATAATTATATTTGTCGATTAAATAGCAATTCTATAACATTACCATTATATTTTCGTAACCGTAAAAATGGCGATTTTATAGAATTAAAAGGGAAAAATGGTAAATCAAAAATAAAAGATATATTTATTGATAACAAAATACCAACATCCAAACGAAATACCTATCCATTACTAACTGATGCCAATGATAATATACTTTGGATACCAGGTATTAAAAAATCTAAATTTATTGTAAAAAAAGGAGAAAAGTGTGATATAATATTAAAGTGTCGGAAAGAAGAGGAAGATAATGAATAAAAAAGCTATTAAAAGTGGTCTAATGCCATATGTATTTTTATTTATTTTTATTGTTGCATGTTTATTATTATTTAATACCTTTAACAGTAAAGTAAATGAACTTACATACAATGAATTTATTGAAAATCTAAATAATAACAATGTAAAAGAAGTAACAATTACTCCAAAAACAAGAACAGATACTTATCAAATTGTAGGTAAGATGAAAGATTATAAAGAAAATGAAACTTTCATCATATATTTACCACATTCAGATGAGTTTATATCTAACATAGAAAATGCTCAAGAAACGATGGATTTTGAATTAAACATTGAAAATGATCCTGAAGCTGCTTCTTGGATAAGCATTGCTTTAAATATTGTTCCTATTATACTTTTAATTGGAGCAATGGCTTGGTTATTTACAAGACAACTTGGAAATGGTAACAAGTCAATGGACTTTGGTAGAAGTAGAGCAAAATTAGTTGAAGATGGAAGTAAAACAACGTTTAAAGATGTTGCAGGCCTTACAGAAGAAAAAGAAGAAGTTCAAGAACTAATAGACTTTTTAAAAAATCCTAAAAAATTTCAATCTATGGGAGCAAGAATTCCCAAAGGAGTTTTACTGGTAGGTCCTCCAGGAACAGGTAAGACATTACTAGCTCGTGCTGTGGCTGGTGAAGCAAAAGTTCCATTTTATTACATAAGTGGTTCTGATTTTGTTGAATTATTTGTTGGAGTTGGAGCATCTCGGGTTAGAGATATGTTCAAACAAGCAAAAATGAATGCACCTTGTCTAATTTTTATCGATGAAATTGATGCTGTTGGTCGTCAAAGAGGTACTGGTTTAGGTGGAGGCCATGATGAAAGAGAGCAAACGCTTAATCAATTACTTACTGAAATGGATGGCTTTGGAGCTAACGAAGGAATTATCATAATTGCAGCAACTAATAGACCAGATGTTTTAGATCCTGCTTTGTTAAGACCAGGTCGTTTTGATAGACAAGTAACAGTTGCACTACCTGATAAAAATGCCCGTGAAGAAATCTTGAAAGTTCATGCCAAGAATAAAACCTTTGCTAAAGAAATAAGTTTAGCCAATCTTGCCAAAAGAACTCCAGGTTTCTCTGGAGCAGATCTAGAAAATTTACTTAATGAAGCAGCTTTACTTACTGTAAGAAGAAATAAAAAAGCAATCACCATGAGCGAAATTGATGAAGCAACAGATAGAGTATTAATGGGACCAGCCAAAGTTACCAAAAAATATACTGATAAAGAAAAAAGATTAGTTGCCTATCATGAAGCAGGACACGTTGTTATGGGACTAAAACTAGATGGTGCTAATGATGTCCAAAAAGTTACTATAATTCCTAGAGGTCATGCTGGTGGATACACAATGATGACTCCAAAAGAAGAAGCATTTAACTATACAAAAAAAGAATTATTAGAATCAATATGTGGTTTATTGGGAGGACGTGTTGCCGAAGAAGTAATCTTTAATGAAATTACTACTGGTGCTCACGATGATTTCAAAAAAGCTACTAAAATAGCTCGAAGTATGGTTACTGAATATGGAATGAGTGATTTAGGACCTATGATGTTGGAAGAACCTGATGGAAATACATTTTTAGGTAGAGATTATACAAAAAATAGAAATATATCAGATAAAGTAGCAAATGAAATTGATGAAGAAATGCGAAGTATTATTAACAGTTGCTATGAAAAAACAAAAAAGATTCTTACTGAAAACAAAAAGTTATTAGATTTAATTGCAAATACTTTATTTGAAGAAGAGACAATTACAAAAGAACAAATTGATTATCTTGTTGAACACGGAAAATTACCTTCCGAAGAACAAGAAGAATCTAAAGAAACAGATGATAAAAAAGACCAGTCTAAAAATTAGACTGATTTTTTTAATTTCTTTATTATATATTTTTTTAATTATCAGGTATTCTGATTATTAATTCTCCATCTTTAGAATATAGATACTTTTCTCTAGCATATCTTGCAATGTAAGTAGGATCTTCTAATTTTTGAATATCAGATTTTAAAACTTCTTCCTCTTCTTTTAATTCAATCATTCTAGCTTGTAAATACTTTTTTTCATCTCTCATTTTCATAATTTGATTAATATTAGAAAAAAAATTATAACTTAACCAAGAAATAATTGTTCCAAAAAACAAAAATGCAATTACCATATGACTTTTAGTCTTTTTGCTTATTTTGGACTTACTTTTAGGTTTAGACATAAGTATCACCTCTATTCTATTTTCATTATATCATAGTCATTTACGTTTTACAAACATTTTTTTACATACAAAATTTGCAAGTGTATAGCCTAAAACAATCATAATAAAAAAGTAAATATGTAAAATACCATTGTTTATCTTTAACAAACCAAAAAAATATAATAGAGATAATAATAATGAAAATAGTAAAGAGACAATAACCCTATAACAAACTTTACCTTCAAATAACAACTTGTGATTAAATTCTAAAAGAATATAAAAAAAGATACCAAAAACAAAAGAATAGATAAAACTCATTATTTGAATTTCTAAAATCATTATTTAAATAACTTGGTTAAAAATGAATTCTCTTTATCTTTTTTTATACTTCCTTCTAAATAAGATAAACTGTCAATTTTACCTTTAATACTTACATTGCCTTGATATGTATCTAACTTTACTATTTCTAAATCTTCACCTTTAATAACTAAAAATCCTAAAGTTGTCTCCATTAAAAACTCTTCATTATCAAAACTTTCTATTTTTTTTACACCAGTAACTATAATATTTTTTCTTTCAGAAATTGATATACCATGATTAAAACTTGTTTCTAACTCCTTTACCTTGTCCATATGCATTCCTCCTAATTAAGGATATGCAAAAACTAAAATAATATGAAAAAAACTCTTAAATTAAGAGTTATTCAGCATTTTTATAAGCTTCAAAAATAGCATCTTCAAACATTTTTCGAGTTTCTTGATTTATTGGATGAGCTATATCTTTATATTTACCAGTTGAAGTCATTCTTCGTGGCATAGATATATATAAACCACTGTCACCTTCTAAAATTGTTATATCATGTATCATAAAACAATCATCAATTTTAACATGAGCAATTCCCCTCTTTCGAGAATTTTCCTTTTCAATTTTTCTAACAGTTACTTCAGTAATTTTCATTGTGTTCCACTCCTTCTAGAAAATAAAATTTCTAATTACATTGTATATTATTTTATAAATAAAAGTCAAGTATTTTAATTAATTTTTTGTAAAAAATAATTCAATTGTATTAGTCAGTACATCCGAATAACTAAAGCTTTTTTTCTCATCAGTATCTAACTTAACAATAAAAATATAATTATAAGTCTCTGTTATAACGCCCTTGTATTCTTCTTTTTTATTTCTACTACCATTTAAAATTATTTTTACATTATCTCCCAGTTTTTCATCAATACTACTCTTTATTTTTGAAATTGTCATCTAATTCCTCCTATCTTGGATAACCAACATACATAGTTCCTTTTGTTATTATGCCACCTATTCCATCAGAACCATATTTAGTTTTATCTAAAATTGAAATTAAATCAATATTATTATTTTTATCAGAAAAAGCCAAACAGCCAGCTACAATTGCAGGATCTAAAGCATGAATATTTATTCGCTTTGGACTTGAAGCAAAATTAGCACCTGCTTTTATCAATTCTTCATAATTTGATTGACATGCACCTGCTATAATTAATAATTTTTCATGGGATTTTTCAAATCTTCGAGCGTTTTTTACTGCCTCAACAAAATTTTTAGTATTCTTATATTTATCATTATTCTCCCTTTTTTTACGGTAATAAGCATCATGCCCTGTTATAACTAAAATATCAGGATTATAAATTTCTAAATAATCTATAATATTATCAACTAAATCTTCTTCTTGTGAATAAATACCATATGCTTTTAAATTATTTTTTTTATAAAAATTCATACATTTATCTAAATATTCACGATCTCCATCAATATGAAGTATTTTACCAGGAAGATAAAAAAAATCATTCCTATCTAATCCATTATAATTTTCAATTTCTGGCGTAAACTTATCTTCGATATCACCATCAAATTTTTTTAAATCCTCTACAGGACTATCAGCACACAATCTAACTGACATTCCTTTTAAAATATAATTATCATCAAGTATATCAATTATTTTAAAAATAATATCATTATCGTATGATTTTCTAGTTACTAAATCTCCAACCCTAAACATAGTATCACCCACTAAAATATATGTATATTTTCTCTAAATAATACAAAAAAAAACAATATATTTTTTAATATACTGTATTAACATAATTCATTTGCTAAAATAATAAATATTTCTAAAGTCAAAGACTCTGCTCTTGCATAAATATTTAATCCATATTTACTTAATATTTTATCTATTTTTTTTAAATCATATTTGTATAGATTATTTTTTAAATTTTTCCTCTTATATTGAAAACAATCTCTAACAAAATTAATAAAAAAATCAACATTTTTTACCACTGCATCTTCTTTTTTTATTAATTCAATGACACTGCTATCAACTTTAGGAACAGGTTCAAATGAAGACTTATCAACATCAAACAACTTTCTAACATTATAATAATAATTTAATAATACTGTGAAACTTCCATAACTTTTAGTATTAGGCAATGCTGTAAAACGATCTGCCACTTCTTTTTGAACCATTACTACTAGCTTTGAAATAGGCAATTTTTCTTTCATTATTTTAGTAATAATTGGTGTTGTAATATAATAAGGAAGATTAGCAATTAAATATATTTTTTTATATTGATAATCTTTAATATCAGACATAACATCAGCATTTAAAAAATCTTTCATTATCAATTTAAAGTTACTAAATTCATCCAAATTTTTATATAAAATTTTCTCTAATCTTGTATCAACTTCATAAAGAATAGCCATTTTAGCTTTCTTTAATATTTTATATGATAATGCCCCAGCACCTGGGCCAATTTCTATTACTAATGTATTTTCATCAATTTGGCTTTCCTCTATAATTTTATCTAACACTAATTCATCTTTAAGAAAATTTTGACCAAGCGATTTTTTATAATGAAAATTAGACATTTATTCACCTCTTATATTAAATTTTATCATATTTTAAGCATAAAAAAAAGTACTATTTAAGCACCTTTTCTCAATATTTCAAATGTAATATTTTCCGTCCTTGGCAAAGCCTCTTGTTCACTAGAAAATAACAAATCAAATAAAGTACCACGATTGAAACCTACATTACCACCACGATCTAACACTATAGCAATAATTGGTTCACTATTTGGTATGTTAGTAATTCTAACTATTGTATAAAGACTAAAATAATCATCAGCAGCAACAATCCTAACTTCACCAAAATCTTTATCGTTATAAGTTATAGTATTACTTACATCATAACCACTACTAGTAATTCCAGAACATCCATAACAATTTGGTCCATAACCTGTAAGTGTACCAGTAAATGTCTCTAAAACTTTATAATCATTAACTTGTTGTTCTTTTTCTTCATTATTTTCTTCTTGTTCAACGTTTGAATCACTTTGTTCAACATTATTTTCTATTTTTTCTTCTTGTATTACTTCATTCTCATCTTTTGTTGTAGTTTCTACATCAACATCATCTTTTTTTACTATATCAGTACTATTCAATTCTTCTAAAGATTGGTCTTTTAAATTTAAAGTTTCTGCAATAAATAGATTAGAAACAGCATCTGCCATTTTATCTAAATTTTTATTTTCTAAATTAATACTGTTTAATTCTTCACCTTGAGTAAATAATACAGCTAAAAATAGCACTCCAATAACTAGTTGTGATGAAACAACTAACAGATTAGATACTATTTTCTTCATGTTTTTATCACCTCATTACTATTTTCAAGCATATATTATTTTACCACTATTTGCGTAATTTGTCAAATAATCTATAAGCATTGTTAGATGTAACTCTTGCAACATCATTAATATCAATATTCTTAATCTCTGATATTTTCTTTGCAATTATTGGAATATATTTTGATTCATTTTTATATTTTCTATAAGGTTCAGGAGTTAAGTATGGAGCATCTGTCTCTAATAATATATGATTTAAATCTATATTTTTAACAACTTCAACTATATTTTTTGCATTTTTAAATGTTACTATACCTCCAATTCCTATATAAAAACCTAATTTTATGAATTCATTGGCCATTTCAACTGAAGATGAAAAACAGTGAATATCACCTTTTACACCTGCATCCTTTAATATATTATATGTATCTCCTATACTATCTCTACTATGGACTAAAATAGGCAATTTATACTTTTTAGCAAGAGCTATTTGCATTTTAAACACATCTTGCTGTAATTGTTTATCAGTATTATCATAATGATAATCCAATCCTATTTCACCAATACCAATTACTTTATCATCTTTTAAATGTTCTTCCAACCATTTAATGCTATCTTCATTAAAATCATTAAGCTCCGTAGGATGAAAACCTAAAGTAGCATATAATATATCATATTTTTTAATTAAATCTATGATTTCTATATTACTTTTTAAATCACACCCACTAATTATTATTTTATCTATATTATTTTTTTTAGCCTCTTTAATAACTTCATCTATGTTATCATAATATTCACGAAAAATATGACTATGCGTATCTATAAATTTACTTTTTTCATATAAATCCAACATTTATTATCCACCTCTTACAGTATAATTCTATCATTTTTTTTGTAATAAATCTATATTAAGATTAAATAAA
Organism: uncultured Bacilli bacterium; assembly: GCA_947629035.1. Classification (GTDB taxonomy): domain Bacteria; phylum Bacillota_I; class Bacilli_A; order RF39; family UBA660; genus CANRCE01. Next base: position 15,660 of record CANRCE010000026.1, read on the forward strand.
AATGAAATTTTATAATACATAGTGACCCCCTATTTTAGGAAATGTTTTAATAATATGTTAAAATATATGGTCAGATT
>CANRCE010000027.1 GCA_947629035.1 uncultured Bacilli bacterium
TTTACATTATAAAATTTAATTATATTATAAATCTTATTTTTTAGGAGTTAAATCTCCACACTTATTCTACACTAACCATTTTTTTTTGAAAGAGTGGATTATTAAAAAAATAAATATTATAATATAATAAGGTGAAAGCATGAAAGAAGTTATAAGTTTTATAGAAAATCATAAAAAATTTTATCCAGAATATTTTACTAATAATAGATTATCAAAATGTAAGTATGGATATACATGCGATATAGATCAAATTTATTGTTATTTAAATAAAGTAGATATAAAAAAAACAATATATTATTATTTTTATAATTTATCTTGTCAATATTTTGATTTAAGTAACAAAAAGTTATTAGAGGTTGCATGTGGATATATTCCTATTTTATCTTCAATTTACATAAATAACAATAGCGATATTTCTGCTATTAATATTAAAATATTAATTAATAATTATAAAGGTGTAAAAACAATAGAGTATGATTTAAATAAAGAATTTGATTTGTCCAACTATGATTTAATTCTAGGAATTAGGCCTTGCAATATAACTGAAAATATTCTTGACAATTGCTATAAATACAAAAAGGACTTTATGTTTTATCTTTGTCCATGTATTCATAAGCCAAAAAAACAAATAAATGTTAATACTTATGATGAATGGATTGATTATTTGAAATCTAAAACTTCAAAATTTAAAGATTACAGTATTATTTTCATTACATATAATAAATTTAAGGATAATTGCCCTGTAATTATTGGAAAATATAAAAAAACTCACAAAAAAGATGATAAAATTTAGCTATGTTTATTATTAAATAGAACTTTTCAGTAATGGTAAAATTACCCATTATTTTTATCGATGAAATTTTATATTTTTTAATAATTTTTCTTAATTTTAACTAATATTTGATTTTTTAAATTTTATTAATACTTTCAAATCCTTTTAAAATAAGGCATTTTTTTATTACCATTATCAGTTACATAGTAGGACTTACCCCGTAACAGGAATAAGTCCTACAACAACCATAAGATTAAGTAGAGTTTGAAAAGCAAGTCCAAAGGTAATACCAAAACTAACATATTTACCAAAATAATCTTCACAATTCATTGCTATTTTAAATCCACGATATATTATTATCATAAATAAACTACTTACAATTAAAATTCCCATAAAGCCAAATTCTTCACTTATGATTGAAAAAATAAAATCAGTCTGAGGTTCAGGTAAATAAAAATGTTTTTGAATTGAATTACCAAATCCTAATCCCAGCAATCCACCAGGACCAATAGCATAAAGTGATTGAATAATTTGAAATCCACTACCTAAAGGATCACTCCAAGGATTTAAAAATGATAAAATTCTTTTTAAACGATACGGAGCTATGACAATTAAGCCTGCGATACCTACTAGACCTAAAGCACCAATTTTAACAAAAAAACTTAAATTTACACCACTTATAAATAATAAAACGACAATTGTCATAATAATTACTACGCCAGTACCAAAGTCAGGTTGTAACATAATTAGTATAAAAACAGTGGCCAATACCCCTAAAAGAGGAAAAACTCCTTTTTTAATATTTTTCAGTTCCTTTTTATTATTATAAAGATATTTTGCCGAAAAAATAATTAAACCCAGTTTACAAAATTCTGATGGTTGAATGCCAAAACTACCAATGCCAAACCAACTACGACTACCATTTCTAATTGTTCCAATCCCAGGAATTAAAACTAAAACCATAAGAATAAGACAAATACCTAATATAAGATTAGCTTTTTTATAATAATACTTATAAGGAATATGCATTATAATATAGACTAAAAAATAACTTGCAATTAAGAATATACCTTGAGCCTTTAAGTATTTATAAGGATCATTAAATTTATATTCAGCCCAAACATATGATGAAGAATATATCATAATAAGTCCAAATAAAGATAATATAATAACACTAACTATTAGTAAAATATCATATTTTTTCATTGTATCACTCTCGTTAAATAATATGTAAATTAAAGCAAAAAAGAATTATTTATATTGATATAAATAAAAAGATAATTTTAATTAATATTATTTTCAAATAAGATAGATTATGGTATAATTTAGTCGAATACAAATTTTGATAAAATTACATTATCATAATATTAATATATGAGGGAGATGATTTATGAAAAAATGTGTAGTAATTTATAATCCTAATAGTGGTAAATATTCTAAAGAAAAGTTATTAAGTCAGTTTCCAGTAATTTTAAAAAAATATGGCTTTGATTGTAAAATAATAAAGACAGAATACAAAACTCATGCTATTAAAATAGTTAAAAATTTAGACGATGATGTTAATTTAGTTATTTCAGTTGGAGGAGATGGGACTTTTAATGAAACTATGACTGGAAACTTTGAAAGAGAAAAAAGATTATTATTATCGCATCTTCCTGTGGGAACTACTAATGATATTGGAACAATGTATGGTTATGGTAAAAATATTATTCAAAATTTAATTATGACCCTTGAAGGGGAAGTTAAAGATGTTGATATTTGCTTAATTAATAACAGACCCTTTGTTTATACTGCAGGTTTTGGTAAATTTATGAATATTCCTTATGAAACACCTAGATCTATAAAGAAAAAAATAGGCTATTTAGCTTATTTAAGTGAAGGAATAAAAGATTTAAAAAATAAAACTAATTTATATGATATAACTTATGAAATTGATAACGAAATATTTAGAGGATTATTTTCTTTAGCTATTATTACCAATGCTAACCGTATCGCTGGTATTAATAATTTCTATAAGGATATAAAATTAGATGACGATAGATTTGAAATATTATTTTGTAATTTAACAAGAAAAAAAGATTTATTAAAAAGTTTATATTTTTTAACATTATATGATGTTTCAAAAGTACCTGGTTTTTACTTTTATAAAACAAATAATTTAAAGATAAAGTTTAATACTCCTTTAAAGAAATCTTGGTGTATTGATGGAGAACAATTGAATTCAAAAGATACAGAATATAATATTGAAATAGAACATAATGTTAAGGTATTAATTCCAAAGAAAAATATAAAAAATTTGTTTATAAATAAGTGACTTTTAAATTTAGAATTAATATAATATATAAATTAAAAACAAAAAGAAATAATAATGTATGGTTTTAAGTTGTTTAAAAATTTTTTTATATAAAAAAAATAGTATTTGATTATTAATTATTGATTTAATTAATAACATATTATATAATGATATAGAGGTGAGTTATGAAAATATTAAAGAAAATTATGGTAGTATTTATGTTAGTTTCAATGCTATTTAATAGTTTTGAGCCAGTTTTTGTTTTAGCAGAAGAAATTAGCACAAATAATCAAGATCAAAGTGAAAATGAACAAATTAAAGGAGATTTTACTCCAAAAGGTAATATTGAAGTAGAAATGCATTTCGTATTGCCAATAAAAAGTATAGATAATATTATTTTTAAAATATCTGATAGTTTAGGAAATAATGATAGTATTTCTTTGAAAGAAATGAAAAATGATAACAGTGGATATTTAGAAAGTTCAATATCATTAGGTAAACAAAAGATAAGAACTGTTTTAACTAAAAGAAATACTCAAGGATACTTAATAAGTGGTGAGACTGATGATAATAATATTGTTTATTTAAGTATTAATCTTTATTCTTTAGATAAGGGAGATTATAATATAGAATTTAGTGGTAATAATTTTGTTACTTATTCAGATAAAGTATCACTAGATAAATTTTCAAAAAGAATAAGTATAACTGATGAAAATGGTATGTTTGCTATTGGTGATATAACAAAAGATAATTTAATTGACAAATCTGATGCTGATTTAATGTTATTATCAATTGAAGAGAATAATTTAGCACATGATTTGAATTTAGATGGTGTTACTGATATTGCAGATTTAAATTATATTACAGCAATTCTAACGGGAAAAAGTAAAACTGCTAAACAAGATAATACAAGTGCAATTATCGATAGTGATAATGTTTCGTTTACCATTAAAGAAGAAAATTTAGCCCAAGGAAGTAGTAGTATTAATTCATTATTTGAAGATAATGGAGTAGTAAGATTACAACCAAGTAATAAAGGTGAAATAAGTGCAAATAATCCAATTAATTTAGGTATTAATTTAGCAGGTAATGATAATTCAAATTCTGTTGAAATGAGTCAAATGAGATTAACACTTGGTAGTAATATGCCAACAGAAATGACTCTTAATTTTGAGACAAATAATGGTACTGTTACCAAAGTTATTAAAAATGGCGTTGTTATAGGTGATGAGAAAATAGACAGTGATATTCATCCTTTTACTGATGATCCAATTGATGGAACAATAGTTATCGATTTAGGAGATCAAATTGCTGTTAAAAAAGTTACAATTGTTATTACAGAAACTTCAACAGGAAAACTTGCCGATATTGCTAAAGTAGAATTTTTAAATAATGTTAAAATGGAAGTAAAAGAACCAGATAATTTTTATACTCCAAAAAATATTACTGCTGATACTTCTGTAAGTGAGCAAATTACTGTTCATTTTAATCCAGTACCTAATGTTACTGGTTATGAAATTAAGGTAGTAGGTCCTAAAAAAGAAGGTGGGGTAACTTACCATACAACTTATAATAATTTTGTAATTGAAGATTTAAAGAATTATGCTACTTATACAATATCAGTTCGTTCAGTAAACCAAGAATGGAGAAGTGATTGGGATAGTATTGAAGCCATACCTACAACTAAAAGTAAACCACCTGTTGTCAATATGTTTAATGGAGTTGGAACATATTCAGGAATAGACTTTACATGGAAAAATATGGATGATACTAAACTATATAACTTATATTATCGTGAAGTTGGAACTGATGATTGGAAAGTTAAAGAAAATATTGAACCAACTGGTGCTGGTAATATCAATTATTATTTAAGAGGACTTCTTCCATCAGTAATTTATGAAGCTTATGTTACTGGTATAAATGATAATGGTGAAGGACCTAGAACTTCAATTCTTAAAATAACAACTTTAGAACAAGGAGCAACAGAAACTCCTAAATATAAACTAATAAATGATTATAATGGTCAAACCAAAAGAACTAATCATATTAAAGATGTAATTTTTTCAATGGGACAGATGATTGGGGGAGATAATTTCTCAATGGTAGATGATGACTTCTTGACCTATTGGGAACATAAAGATTGGGAAATATCAGCAAGTAATGGATTTGATTTAGGAGCACCAATATTTGTTTTGGACTCTTCGTACAAGATGGATGAAATGGTAATAGTTGTTCCAGATTCATATTTTGATTACAATTATAAAACTGGTGGATATGAAAATCAAAATGATATTTTAGTTCATTATTGGAATGATACAGAAAGTTATAAAATAGAAAATAAAACAACAGTAAGAGCAACATTACAAAAAAAATATGATAAAAATAAAAGACAATATTATGTTTTAAAATTAGCAGATCCAATTGTTGCAAGTGCTGTTCAATTTGGACTTACAGAATTAAATAATAATCGTCTTATGCAAATATCAGATGTTAAGTTCTATAACTATGATTCATTAGTAGATGATACTGCTAGTTTATTTGAAGATGATTTACGACTTGAATTAGATAAAAGTTTGACTAAAGAAGAATTAAAAGAAAAAATAGAAGAATTAAGACAAAGAGCAAATACAATGGATAATGGAGAATATTCTCCTTATCGTGATAGTGTTTTGGCCGATCTTAATTATGCTACTCAAATATTAAATGATGAAAAAATTGATGATATAATTGAATTAAATCCTAATATATCTAATCAATATAACAATAATCTTGGATTTGCCATGAAAATTAGTGATTATCAACCACTTGGAATAGTAGCTAGACCAGGTGAGACCCTTACGGTTTATGTTGGAACGGAAGACAGTAGTGTCAATGCTGAAATTGTTTTTACTCAATATCATGCTGAAGCTGATGCATGGCAAAAAACTAGTACAGTTGCTTTAAAGAAAGGACAAAATACAATTACTGTTCCACTAATTGGTACAGAAAGTGAAGATGGAAATGAGCGTGGTGGAAGTGTTTATATTAGATATAAAAACAAACCAAACTTATCAAAACCAATAAAAGTGAGAGTTAGTGGAGGAACAAAAATTCCTGTTTTAGATATTTCACTTCTAACAAGCGAAAAAGAGAAAAAAGAGGAAATAAAAAATTATATTGAAAAACTTGAAACATATAATGCTTCTTTGGAAGATATTTATGCTAGTGAAGGCAAATCCTTTGATGCAAAGAAAAGTGCTTTAGGATCTACAGAAATAGTTACGGAATATGGACTTCTTTCTGTATCTTCAGTAGCAACCCAAGCTGCTATAGATAGTAAAACAACAACGATTGATGAAAAAGTAGATAGATTATATGAATCAACTTTAGCATTTGATGAAATGATGGAAATGTTTTATCGACATAAAGGTTTATCAAAAAATGCTGCTGAAGCTAGTGATGAAATGCCTAAGGCACGTATTAATATTCGTTATATGACAATGTTTTATGGTGCATTTATGTATGCTGGAGGATATCATATTGGTATTGAGTATGATTCTATTGCTGGTTTAATGCAAGCAAGTAGAAATACTGATAATAAAACTGGATATTTCGGTTGGGGTATTAGTCATGAAATAGGACATCAAATTAATCAAAGTAATATTGTTTATGCTGAAGTTACTAATAATGTTTATGCTCTTTTAGCTCAAACAAGTAATGATAAAGACAAATCAAGACTAGAGGAGAGTGAAATTTATGATCAAATATATGATAAAGTAACTTCTCATACACTTGGAAGATCTCAAAATGTTTTTGTTCAACTTGGTATGTATTGGCAACTTCATCTAGCTTATGATGATAATAAAACATTTAGTGATGAAAATTCGATTTATTCTAGAATAAATAAAATATCTAGAACTTACAAAAATACAGAAGGATATAGTAAAGACGATTTATTAATATTATTTGCTAGTAAAGCTGCAAATAAGAATTTAATTAATTTCTTTGAAACTTGGGGATTAAAAGCTAGTGATAAGATGGTTAATGAAATAAATGCTTTAGAACTTGAAGAAGAAACAAGAGCAATTTATTATCTAAACGATCAAGCTAGAAGAAATCGTCTTGCCGATCCTAGTGGACTTAATTATAAACTATCTAGTACTACTAAAGTAGATGCTAAAATTGTTAAAGTAGATAATGATAACAAAACAGTTACCTTGTCATTTAATTTAAACAATGTTATGGAAAATGATAAAGTTTTAGGCTTTGAAATTCTTCGAAATGGACAGTCAATTGGCTTTGTCAATGGAGATACACACGAGTTTATTGATAGAATAGGAGCAGAAAACAATAGAGCATATAACTATGAAGTAATTGCTTATGATTATCTTTTAAATAAAACAGAACCTGCTGTTATGGATGAAGTAAAAATAGCAAGTAAAAGTAGTGTAGCTAAAGATAAATTCACAATTGAATCTAATGTTTCAGCAGATAATGAAAGTATCAATTATGAAGATGAAACAATGGATTATACTAAATTTTCAGTAAATAATCTAATTGATAATAATAATGATACATTCTTTAATGGTACAAAGAAGATCGATATATTAGATAGCGATGGTAATGGTACTCAAAAAGATAATGGCAATGCTTACGTTATAATTAATCTTAATGATAAACTATCAATAAGTGGTATAGAATATAAAGCTGCAACTAAAGATGGAAAACTATTAGATAATACAATTTCAAATTATATTATATCAGTAAGTAGTGATAAAAAAGAATGGACAAAAGTTGTAAGTGGTAAGTTTAATCTTACAAGTGATAATGAATATACAGATCTTGTTTACTTTATGAAAGTTGGAACAACTGCTAAAAATCAATTATGGACATATAATGATGTTGCTTATGTTAAAATTGAAGCTGTTGGAAGTACAAAATTATCAGGAGCTGAAATTAATATCATTTCTCCTCCAGGAGATAATGTTGATATTTCAATGGATGGTGAAAATCCTGTAATTGGTATTTTGGATGAAGATTTCTGCTATTTAACTGCTGGTTGCAAGCAAACTGACAATGAAGACAATAGTAATGGAATAATAAAGAAAGGATCAGTTATTATTAAAGGTACTTATCGTGGAGATCCTGCCTTTAATAACATCTTAATCGGTGATGCTAAAGATATAAATAAACTATATTCTGGATATGGGCTTATATTTGCTTCTGTAAATGATGATAATAGTGTTTACAGCGTAGCTAATGGCACATGGATTTATGTCATGGAAAAAGATGAATATGAGAAAATGGTATCTACAAGTAGTAGCATTAGAGCATATTTAAAACGTGTAAATGATGCAATTACTTTAGAAGGAGAAAGACTTACTAGTACTTCAAAATCAGTAGGAAATCTTAAGCATTATGATGAATTAGGAAACATTAGTATAAAAAATTAAGAGGTGAAAGAGCATGAAAAAGAGAATCTTGATAATAATAACATTTTTAGTAGGAATGTTTACTTCTTTTTCAACAGTTAAAGCATTAACAAATATTAATTTTAGTGAAGTAAGTAATGGAGAGATAAATACAACGCTTCATTTTGAAGAAGGATTTGTTGGAGGAATAGATCTTGTTCTTAAAGTAAATGGAGATATTTCAGTAAAAAACTTTAATTTTGATAGCAAAATAAGTAATAATTATACTAAATACTTTAATTATGATGAGAATAATAAAACTCTTACAATAAGACTTACAACTGGAGGAATTGGAACAGAACATAATTTACTAAATTCTAATAAAGAAGTTTCACTTGGTAAAATTGTTCTTTCCACTTCTTCGAAAGAAAATATTAAATATTCTTTTTCCAAATCATCACTTAAAATTGTTGACAATAATTGGGATTCATCGATGATAGAAGAACAACATTTAATTTTAAATGAACCTAATGAATTTACATTTGTAGTAAATAAAAAAGATGATACTTCTTCTGATAATAATAGTAATAAAGAAGATAATAAAGAAAACAATCAAGAAAATAATAATGATAATAATGTTGATAATATCAATGACAATAGTAGCGATAACAAAACTAACAATAATGCAAATACTAATACTACTAATAATACAAATACTAATGGAAACAATAATGATGATAGGTTAAATAATGATGAAAATAATAATGAAAATAACAATAATGATTCTTCATTAAACATTGATAAAAATGATACAAATATTCAAAATGAAAGGGAAGAAGAAAGTAGAAAACCTAATATTGTTATAATTTTAATAAGTGTTTTGGGAATTTTAGCTATTTTAATAGGAATATACTTTTTTAGAAAAAAGAAAAAATAAAAATATAAAATATCACCTTAAAATTTTATAAGGTGATGTTTTTAATTTTTTATTAAATTTTTCATTTTATTCTTTTAGCAATGACAGCAAGTCTTCCATCAGTAGTAGAATATTCACAGGTTGATAGTGTTAATAATTGTTCGGGATAATTTGCTGTTACATTGGTATTATAAAGTGCTAACTTTTTAATATTCAAAATATAATTATTATATTCTTCTTCATTTTGAATATTATAAGATTGGTAGTATTTAAAAACATTATCACTTGAAGCATAAACTTTAGATACAATTGTAGCTATTACTTGATAAGTTTGAACTTCAGTTAAAGTATATATAGTAAAAGTTTTATGTTCTAAATAAAAAGGATATTCTTTATATAACAGTAAATCATGAAACATACTACCATCTTTCATACTATGCCCATGAATAATTAAATTTATATCACGAGGATTGAGGTTATTATTTTTATCTATAAATAGTGATCCTGCTTTAAAATCATGTTTATAAAAATCTTTATGAAGATAAAAATTGTCTTTAGTGTACATAATAGGATAATTAATATTTGTCTTTTCAATATTAATCCAACCTACTAAATCATTGTTTTGTAAATGTAGATTATTAAGCTTTGTTATTTGTGAATCTAAAATAGTTTGGTTATCTTCAATATTTAATTTAGGTTGATGCGTTACAAGATGATTATTATAAAAGTAAGTAAATCCTAATATGATAGCAATAATAAATAATAATATTGAACTTATTATTCTTCTTTTCTTTTTCACAATTTTATTCCTTTATTTTCTTAAGAAAATAGGAGATTTTTAGAAAACTCCTATTTTTTAGAATATGCTTGTGTTAAATTATATGCACCAGCACATAAAGACAATGTGAATAATGCTATCAACATAATTGGATAACTATCACCAGTTTTTGGAACAGCATCTTTTTCTGACCAAATAGTATTATTATCCTTATTCAATAAAGTTATAGATTGAGGATAAATATTAACAGTCACTTTTTGAGTTATATCTTGTGAATATTTGAAAACATAAGTATAAGTTATTGGTTTTCCACTATCTACAGCTTTTTTAAGATTAGCTTCAGTAATACCCAAATAATAATCACCGTCATCTGGCAATTTTTGTTCATCTCCACCATTTACTGTATATCTAGCATTTTCTTTTGTTATACTAGATGGAACTGATACATGGATACCAAGCCAAGCTACATTATCAACTCTTCCTGATTCATTTGCATCAAGATATTTTAAAGTTATGCCCTTTGTTTTACCATAATCTACAATAACATTAGCAGTTTTACTTCCAGTAATTGTAACATCTAAAGCATCCCCTGTACCAGATTTAACAGAGTCACTTTTAGAAATATCAGTTACTTCGCCATATTTAGTGGGATCAATTGCCTCTGCCAAAACAGTATATGGAATTAACGTTAAACTAAGTAAAATTGATGCCATTAAAATAGTTAATTTCCTCTTCATAAATTTCACCTCCTATATTGATAGTGTGATATAAAAAATAAATGGTATACTTGGTAATTTTTGATAGTTGCTTTTAGTTATATATTTAGTTATATAATTGGTAATAATTTACTTATTTAAATTAAAAAAAAGATTATAAATAATAAATTATTTCAAATAATAAAAATATTATTAATATTATAAGCTAAAATTTTATTTTAATACAATAAATTATCTTTTTAATAGATATTAAAATAAAATATGATATATTGACTTTTTAAAATAAACTAGATACAATTAAATAAAGTAATTAATTTACGATGTAGTTTAAAATAATTAGTAAAAAAATTTATTAGAATAGGTGATTTTATGTATGATGTGATTATAATTGGCGCAGGACCAGCAGGACTTACAAGTGCTCTATATTTAAGAAGAGCAAATAAAAAAGTTTTAGTATTAGAAGCTAAAAATTATGGTGGACAAATAGTAAATGCTAACAAAATAGAAAACTATCCTGCGATTGAATCAATATCAGGATTTGATTTTGCAACAAATTTATACAATCAAGTAAAAAAAATGGAAGCAGAAATAAAATTTGAAACAGTAGTTAGAATTGAAGATGAAAAAACTGTTATAACAAATAATAATGAATATAAAGCAAAAGCTATTATAATTGCAACTGGATCTACTAATAGAAAATTAAATATTGAAAAAGAAAAAGATTTTATTGGTAAAGGAATATCGTATTGTGCTAGTTGTGATGGTAACTTTTATAAAGATAAAATAGTAGCTGTTAATGGTGGTGGAAATACTGCTTTAGAGGATGCTTTATATTTATCTGATTTAGCTTCTAAAGTTTATTTAATTCATCGAAGAGATGAATTTAAAGGAGAAGACATATATTTAGATAAGCTTAAAAATAAAGATAATGTAGAGATAATTTTAAACTCACAAATTATTAAATTAGAAGGTAAAAATAAACTAGAAAAAATTTTAATTAAAAATAAAAAAAATAAAACACGAAAGCTTTCAATTGATGGTTTATTCATTGCTATTGGTCAAGAACCTAAAAATGAAATATTTAAAAATGTCGTTGATTTAGATGAAAAAGGTTACATAATTACTAATAATGATGTATGTACTAAAACTCAAGGAATTTATGTCGCAGGTGATGCTAGAGTTAAAAATTTAAGACAACTTACGACAGCAGTAAGTGATGGTAGCATTGCAGCGACAATGGCTATAAAAGATATAAAGTAAATTAAACATGTTTATTTAAAAAAATTTAAATTAGTTTTATTAAATATTATTTTAAAATATATTTTTAGTACTAAAAATAAGAAAGAGTGAATATGTATGAAAAATTTAATAATTTATTTTAGTAGGAAAGATGAAAACTATGCTGTGGGATTTATTTCAAAAGGAAATACCGAAGTTGTTGCTGAATACATTCAACAACTTACAGGAGCAGATATTTTTAAAGTTGAACCACTAAATCCTTATCCAAAAGATTATAATACTTGTATTGAAGAAGCAAAAATAAGAATTAAAACACATGATGCTCCAATAGTAAAAAAAGTTGGAGATATTTCCAGTTATGAAACTATTTACATTGGTTCACCAATATATTGGAATGTTATGCCAGAAGAATTAGTAACTGCTTTAAAAGATTTAGACTTTACCGGTAAGAAAATTAAATTATTTACAACTCACGAAGGAAGTGGTTTAGGATCAATTCCAAATCAAATAAAAGAAGTTTGTAAAAATGCTAATTTAGTTGATACTATTGCTATTCAAGGTTCACAAGCTAAAAACTCTAAATCAAAATTAGAAAGTTGGGTATAATTCTTATTTAAGTAGTAAAAATTATACTGTTTAATTAATAGCGCTTGGATTAAAATAACAAATAGTTTTAAAATTTATGAAGAAAAATTGCAATAGAAAAATCTATTAATAAAAATAAAATTTATAAGAAAACATTTCACTTATATAGTCAAATGAAATTTAAATAACTATAAAAGAACTTACAAAAAAATAACAAAAAAAATTAAAAAATATTTGAAATGAAATTTAAAATGTTGTATAATTAATAAGTCTGATCCAGCAAAAATGCGTAAAAACAAGACATAAAGTTTTTACGTATTATTTTTTTGTTCTAAAAAAAGTTAGAAAGAATAAATTTATAAAGACGTTAAGGAGGAGTAGTAGATGAAACAAAATGAAAACAACAAATTTTTAGGTGAAGAGAAAATATCCAAATTATTATTTAAATTTTCGATACCTTGTATAATATCATTACTTATAAGTTCATTATATAATATTGTCGATCAGATTTTTATAGGTAATAGTAGTCTTGGATATTTAGGAAATGCTGCAACAGGAGTTGTTTTTCCAATAACAATTATTGCTGTTGCTTTTGCCTGGCGTTTTGGTGATGGAGCAGCTGCTTATTTATCATTATGTCAAGGAAGAGGAGATAATAAGCAATCTCATAAAGCAATTGGAAATAGTATATTAGCAACTTTAATTATTAGTATAATATTTCTTATTTTAGGTTTAATATTTAAAGACAAATTATTATATTTATTTGGAGCAAGTGATAAAAGTATTAACCTAGCAAGAGATTATTATATAATTATTCTTTTAGCAATACCTATTTATATGCTTGGAAATGGAATGAATGGTGTTATCAGAGCAGATGGAAGTCCTAAATTTTCAATGTTAGCAACAGCCCTTGGAGCAATTATTAATATTATTTTAGATCCAATATTTATTTTTGGATTTGATTTAGGTATAAAAGGTGCTGCTTATGCAACCGTTATAGGTCAGATAGCAACTTTGATTGTATCTATTATTTATTATACAAATACTAAAACTTTTAAATTAGGTAAAGATAGTTTTAAAATTGATTTTAAGATATTAAAAAATGTAATCAAGCTTGGAATTTCAACTTTTATTACCCAAATGAGTATTGTAATTATTTCTTTAGTTTGTAATATGATGCTTGCTAAATATGGACAAAATAGTAAATATGGAGCAGATATTCCTATTGCAGTTATTGGTATTACAATGAAAGTCTTTTCAATTGTTATCAACATTATTGTGGGAATTATTTTAGGAGCACAACCAATTTTAGGATATAATTATGGTGCTAAAAATATGACTAGAGTAAAAGAAACTTTCAAAAAAGTTGTAATAATTTCGATGATAGTTGGTATCGTAAGTACAATTATTTTTGAACTATTCCCAGAAGTTATTATAAGTATTTTTGGTAGTAATGATGAGATTTATATGGAATTTTCTACTCTTACATTTAGATTATTTTTAATGCTTGTAACATTTACTTGTTTGATAAAATTAAGTTCAATATTTTTTCAAGCCGTTGGTGAACCATTAAAGTCAACCGTAGTATCTTTAACTAGAGATATCTTATTCTTTGTACCATTAGTTATTATACTTCCAGCATATATGGGAATTAAAGGTGTTTTAATTGCAGCTCCTATTGCCGATGTATTAGGAATTATTATAACTATTATCTTAATCGTTCATTTCTTTAAGAATTTAGGAGAAGACAAAGTTAAAAATGACGAAGAAGTTTATTTACAAGATTCAAAAGAAGGAGTTATTATTACAATTTCAAGAACACATGGTAGTCAAGGAAAAGCAATCGGAGAAATTGTAGCTAAAAAATTAAATATTCCATATTATTATAAAGAAATGACAGCATTAGCTGCTAAAGAAAGTGGATTAGATAAAGAATTTGTTTATGATATTAATAGTAGTAAAGATATTTTACATGATTTATATTTGACAACTAGTCCAGTTAAATACGCTATTGAAGCTCAAGATAAAGTCATTAAAATGATTGCAAATAAAGGCTCATGCGTATTAGTAGGAAGAGCAGCTGACTATGTTTTAAGAAATAATGCAAATTTGATAAAAATATTTATCTATGCACCAATTGATTATCGAATTCAAAAAGTAATGGAAATGTACAATGATACTAAAAGTCAAGCTAAAAAATATATTGAAAAATCAGACAAAAATAGAGCAAGTTATTATGAAATTATTTCAGGAAAATCTTGGGGTAAAGTAGAAAACTATGATTTATGTATTGATTCTAGCATTGGTAAAGATAAAGTAGCTGAAATAATTGTTGACTACGTAAAGAACATAAAAAAGTAATCTTAAACATAATAACAAAGATATATTAGTAAAAAATTAAGCCAGTAAACACATATTATGTTAATAGAATAAAAAGTTTATGTAATGAGATGAAAGGTTATTATAGCCAATTTCAAAAACTTAATTACATATAGAGAATAAATTTTAATCAAGAAAGAACTAAATAGATACTAGTTAATAACGTTTTAGAACGTCTAGACAACTCAAATAGAAAAATATTTTTACACTATCTATGAGAAGATAAAACTTGAAAAAGTTTAGTATTTATGCTACTATGTATATGTCAAGGAAAACTTGCGTAAAATAAAAATGGGAATGCTTAACAACGCTATGTTGAGCACTCACCACTTTAAATTGGTAATGCACTTAATCCAGTAAATTGAGTGCTTTTCTTTTACGTAGTTTACTATATTACAAAAGTAAAAAGTAAGACTATTAGTAAAAAGATAATTAGAATAAGAGATAAGATTAAAAAATCTTTCTTATGCATACTATCAGCCCGGTACCATATAAGTGTAATATTTAATTCATCAATTGAATTGACTATTACACTCTTTTTAATTTATTATGTAAGAGGA
>CANRCE010000028.1 GCA_947629035.1 uncultured Bacilli bacterium
AGAAAACATCTCCCAAAGGGAGATGAAGATGAAACGAAGTTTCATTCATTTTTTATAAAAAATTTATTTTTTTTTAAAATCTTGAAGTAATTTCAAAAAAAAACGCTAATAATATAATTAGGAACCTGAAATTTATCTTTTGTTAAGTGATAGATAAGGAGTAATTTATGTATTTTAGAAAATTTATATTATTATTAATCTTCTGCTGTTTATTTTTACCACATATAAAAGCAGATACTTATAGCAATTGGCAAGAAACAAAGCCTAATATAGAGGATTATGAACAACAAGTAAGATATCGCTATTATGAAGAAAAAAAAGAGGGAATATATGAGAAGGTTGGAGTTGATACTTCTAGTTTATTTGCTTATGAAGATAAAAAAGATATACATTATTCTTTATATAACAATTGGCAAGATAATTGTAATGTTGATCCAAAGTTATATGATATTGAAACTACCGTTGTATATCCTTATCAGACAATTGAAGACGTATCTTATCTAAAACTATTTTTATTTTCGGATAATGTAAAAATTGATAGTATCAAAATATATGATAATGAAAAAGAAATTTCTTATAAATTAAAAAGTTGTACTAATTGTATAGATATTACTAGTTTAGATTTAACAAGCGATAGTATTTTAGTTCTTGATTTAAAAGATAAGTATGAAATACAAAATCTTAAAATAGATATAAATATTACAAGTAATATAATTATTGATTATGAAATAATCTTATCTAATTCATTAACTTTTGATACTTATTCTGCGAAAATTAATGGTAAAAGTAATATTGAAAGTTATGTAGTTACAAGTGATAATGTTGTTGGTGCAAGTTATAATTTAGATTATAAATATAGTAAGGACATCGTCGAAAAAAAATATTATAATCAAATATTTGATAGTAAAGTAATGTGTCGCTATCGAAATATTTTAACTTATCGTTATAATATAAAAAAAGTATATTATGATAATAATTATTATAGTGAAGCCCCAGCTTCTGGTTTAATTAAAGATACTTCAGATACTAAAATATATTATCGCTATCTTATAAAAGACCCTCCAGTTGATTTAGAATTGGAAGAAAAAGACAATGAAGAAAAAGACAATGAAGAAAACATTGATAAAAAAGATGAAATATCTAAACCTGATGAAAATATAATAGTTGATACTAATAATCTTGCTAATAATAATCCAGTTTTACCTTTAAAGTTAGAGAATAATTTTAATATTTCTAAATTTATTGTTATAAGTATTTTATTATTTTTTCTAATTATACTTTTGTTTATTAAAATAAAAAGAAGAATGTCGAACGAAATAAATGACTAGTTTTGTCGAAACCGTATAATTTAGAAAAAAAATATGTTAAATTATAAATGACAAGGGAAGATGATTATGTTAGATATCAATACAGAGTTTAGAAAAGGTATTTTGTTTATAAGACTAAATGGTTACTTAAATAAAGATAATTTACATAAAGTAATCAAAATAAGAGGTTTTAATTATATTGTTTTTAATATAGATAATTTATATGCAATTGACACTTATGGTATTGATTTTTTACTTAATATTAATAAGAAATTGCAAAAAGAAAAAGGAAAATTATTAATCTGTGATAAAAATTATCATAAAGATTATATATTTGGAAAAATACCAAAGATAAACAATGAACTTGAAGCATTTAAATTATATGAGGAGGATGATTTAGATGGATACTATGCATATTATTAAAGAAAATGAAGGATTAATTTATTCAATTATTAATAGATATACTAAATATTATGATTATGAAGATTTATATCAAGTAGCTGCAATGGCTATTAATAAAGCTTCTTTAAATTTTAATCCTAGTTATAATACAAAATTTTCTACTTATGCTTATACCTATATTGTCGGAGATGTATTAAAATATATAACTAATAGCTATAATTTTAAAGTAAATAGAGAAATTCTAAAACTAAATAAAAAAATACAAGAAGCAAGAATTATTTTATCACAAAAAAATATGAAAGAAGCTAGTAATAAAGAGATTGCCGAATTTCTTGGAATAGATGAGTCTTTGATTATCGAAGTAGAGAATAATACTCAAATATTTGATAGTTTAAATAGAGAAATAGAGAGTATGGGAAAAACTTTGTTTTTAGAAGATACTATTAAAGATGATAGGGATTATTATAATATCGATAATATGCTATTACATGAGATGTTAGAAAAACTTCCTAAAGAAGAACAACAATTAATTTATGCTCGCTATTTTGAAGATAAAACGCAAAGTGAAGTAGCTAAAATTTTAGGTATAAATCAAGTTCAAGTGTCAAGATGTGAAAAAAAAATATTAAAAAAAATGCACGATAATTACCAAAAAATAACTGTTTAGGAGAAAAAAGATAAAAATGTTACCTATTCGGTTACATAAATTTTACAAATTTTATTATAAAATTGATTAAGGTGGTAAAATGGGGAGAAAAAATGTAAGAAGAGATGATATTTACGAATTAGTTTCTCGAAATATTAAATATTATCGAAAGCAAAGAAATATGACACAAGCACAACTAGCAGAAAAAACTCAATATTCTCATGAATTCATAAGAAGAATTGAAGCACCTAGTACAAAGAAAAATTTTTCTATTGATACTATTTGTCATATTTCTGAAGCTTTAGATATTGATATTAAGATGTTATTTGAGAAAGAAAGATAACATCTCTTTTTTTTGCTAAAAATCTAGTGTATATAAATTTAAAAGTGGTAAATACTACTATTGGTGATAAAAATGCAAAAGCAAGAGTACAAAAAAATTGTAGATAATAATACTCCCAAAGAAAATTATCTAAAAAATGCTATTATTACTTTTATAGCAGGAGGTATTTTAGGAGCTTTAAGTGAATTATTATTAAGAGGTTATATGTTATGGTTAGATTTACCACGTAAGGAATCAGGTGTTTTGGTAATTTTAACTTTAATTATCATTGCTTCAATTTTAACAGGCTTTGGTATTTTCGATGTACTTGTTACAAAACTAAAATCAGCTTTAATTATTCCTATAACAGGATTTGCTCATTCAATGACATCAGCAGCTTTAGAATATAAGCATGAGGGATTAGTTCTAGGAATTGGAGCAAATATTTTTAAATTAGCAGGAACAGTAATTTTATACGGAGTTGTAAGTGTCTATTTCTTTGGTTTAATTAGATTACTTGTTATGGGAGGATAAAATTATGACTTATAAATATGATAATGTATATATAAAAGATACATATACGATATGTGGTATGTATGAAAAAGATGGCCCTTTAGGTAAATATTTTGATCGAAAATACGATAATGATTTGTATTATAAACAAAAAAGCTGGGAGAAAGCCGAAATTAAATTACTTAAAGATAATTTAAAATTTTTATTAAAAAAAGTAAATTTAACTGAAGATGATATTAATTTAGTTATCAGTGGTGATTTGGAAAACCAACTAGCAGCTTCAGATTATGCCTTAAGAGAATACAATATTCCTTTTCTAGGAATTTTTAATGCTTGTGCTACATCAGCTGAAGGGTTAATTATTGGTTCTACTTTTATTGATTCTAAAAAAGTAGATAATTGCATTGTAGCTACAGTAAGCCATAATATGTCAGCTGAAAAACAGTTTAGAAATCCAACTGAATATGGAACACCAAAACCTAAAACGGCAACTTTTACAGCAACAGGGGCAGCTTCAGCTTTACTTACAAGTGAAAAAAGTGATATTAAAATTGAATCTTCAACGATTGGTAGAGTTATTGATATGGGAATATCAGATGTAAATCATATGGGAGCAGTTATGGCTCCAGCAGCTGCAGATACTATTTATCGACATTTAAATAGTTTAGGAAGAGACCCTAGTTATTATGATTTAATTTTAACTGGTGATTTAGGCATCTATGGTAAAAATATTTTATTAGAATATTTAAAGAAACAATATAAACTTGATATTAGTAAAAACTATAATGATTGTGGGGTAATGTTATATGATCTAGACAAGCAACCTGTTTTAGCAGGTGGTTCAGGTCCTGTTTGTAGTGCTTTAGTTAATTTTGGTTATATTTTAAAACAAATGAAAAATAAAAATTTAAAAAGAGTACTAATAGTACCAACGGGAGCTATTTTTTCACCTACCATGACTTTTCAAAAAGAAACTATTCCAGCCATTGCTCATGCAGTTAGTTTGGAGGTGGTATCATGATGACTTATGTATATGCCTTTTTGTTTTGTGGATTAGTATGTATGATATCGCAACTTATTTTAGATAATACCAAACTTACACCAGGACATGTAACTTCACTTTTTGTCGTTATTGGAGCATTTTTAGATATTTTTGGTATTTATGATAAAATAGTCTTATATTGTGGAGCAGGAGCTATTATTCCTATTACTTCTTTTGGTCATTTATTAGTTCATGGAGCTATGGACGTAGCTTCAGAATTAGGCCCTTTAGGACTTGCCTTTGGTATCTTTGACTTAACTTCAGCAGGAATTAGTGTAGCTATTGTTATGGCTTTTATAATAGCATTAGTTTTAAAACCAAAA
The DNA here is from genome assembly GCA_947629035.1 of uncultured Bacilli bacterium. Lineage (GTDB taxonomy): Bacteria > Bacillota_I > Bacilli_A > RF39 > UBA660 > CANRCE01. The sequence continues at coordinate 4,556 of CANRCE010000028.1, forward strand.
CATTAGTAAAAGAAAAAATGACTTGAAATAAAATGAAAAATATATTATACTAAATTTATAGTATAGGAGCAATTTTATGGATAGTGAAAAAATAAAAATTTATATTTATGTTGTCGTAATTGTTACTACATTAATTGTAACAGTAACAGGACTTACTTTTGCTTATTTTAACTGGAGTAGTACTATCAATAATCAAGATATAAATATAGACGTTACAGTAGTAGGTTTAGATGATAGTGTAATCGATTATACCAAAAACACTAATAATGTAGAATTAATACCAGTATCAGACAAAAGTCTTGGTCGTATAACTAATTTTTCGATAAGTCAAAGTGGTTTAAATCTAGCAAATGCAACTTTTGAATTAACTTTAGAAAAATTACCTCAACAATTAGCTAATAAAACATTAAAATACGATTTAGTAAGTGTAACTAATAATAAAGAAACTTCATTATTAGAAAAACCTGGTGATTTTGAAAATAATAGTGAAGGTGATAAAATAATATTAAAGGATAATGTCTCTTTGAATAAAGATATCACATATAATTATAAATTATATATATGGATCGATGGTAATCAAGATAATCCTTTAGATATGCAAGGTAAAGATTATAAATTTGTATTAAATGTAAATTTAACTGATAAATTATCTTAAATTAAAACTCAATTTTGATATAAATCCCATCTCTACGTTCAAGAAATGGGATTTAATTCATTTTAAATCTTTAAAAAAGTTTTGACAACTATTCTTTTTAGTGTTATAATATGTTCTACTAAAAAGGAGAGGTTAACACTATGAAAAACAATGATTTTGAGTTACCTTATTTTGGTAAAAAAGAAACTTTTAAGTCATTAAAGATAAATGATTATAACTATGAAGTAGCTTACTATGGTGATAAAAAAAGTGATGTTACTGTGCATTTTTATGATAAAACATCCCAAAATCTAATTAATATTTTAAATTCATATTATCATGATTTAGAAACATATTTAGCAAGAAAAAAGGCTAAATATAAAAAATATGAAAATGATAAAAGAGTTAGAGAATATGAATATAATTTCACTGGAATGGGATTTTTAGGATTATTAAGTTTAGGTTGCTATGCTAGTTTAATAAGTGGAGCTATCACTTCAAATATTATTATGATAATCATTGGACTTTTAACTTTTATTCCAGCTACAATTTCCATTACTGCTGTAATTAAAGGACTTATTGATTTTACTTTTTTCTGTAAAGCTCTAAATTTCATGAATGAATATGATGAATGTAATAAAAAATTTGCAGAATTTAATGAAAAAATGAGAAAATATGAACAATTAAAACAGAAAAAAGAAATACAAAACAATGAAAAAGATAAACATAAAACTATTACTCCAATTAATCATAATGAAGATAATGATTTAAAATATTATATTCCAAAAAGAAAAATAAAAGAAAAAACTAATAAATAGAGGACATTTGTCTTCTTTTTTTCATATCTTAATATAGGTGATAGATTGAAATTAATAGATAGAATTGATAATTATTTGGAAGATAAAGAATATAAAATGATTTATAAAGAAAATAGCCTAAATATTATAAACTATAGTGAAATATTAGATTTTTCTTCAACAAAAATTGAATTAAGATATCAAGATAAAATTATTAATATAATGGGAAATAATTTAGTTATAAGTAAAATGGAAGATAATGAAATATTAATTATAGGTAATATTATGAATATTAATTTATAACATAAAATAAGTATATTATTAATAATATATTAATAGGTGATGCTATGAAAAACTTGAGCATGAGATATTTTGATAGTATCATTAAAATTAGAGTTAAAGGTAAAAATATTGATAATTACATCAAAAAAATCATAAAACAAAAAATAAATGTTATTAAATTAACAATAATATCACATAAAGAAGTAGAACTTTTATTAGAATATCAAGAATATTTAAAACTAAAAAAATATAAAAGCATTTATGAAATTGAAATAATTTCTAAACATGGAAGATTAAAATTAAAAGAAATATTAAAGAAAAATATAATTTTATTTATATGTTTAGCTATAGCTATTATTGTTATATTAGGTTTATCTAAAGTAATATTTAATATTGAAATTATTCATTCTGATCATGATATTGTAAATCTTTTAACTAAAGAGTTAAAAGATTATGATATTAAAAAATTTAGATTAAAAAAAAGTTATGAAGAATTAGAAAAAATTGAAGATGAAATTTTAGAAAAAAATAAAGATAAATTAGAATGGATTGAAATTGAAGAAGTAGGTACTAAATATATCGTTAGAGTAGAAGAGAGAATTCTAAATGAGGAAAATGAAGGCTATTTATATCAAGATATTATTGCTACCAAATCAGGAATTATTACACAAATAAATGCCACTAGTGGAGAAAAGGTAAAAAGCATTGGTTCTTATATTAAAAATGGTGATGTAGTAATATCAGGTAATATTACTTTACCTGATGGAAGTAGTGTTTTAACTAAAGCTATGGGTAGTATTTATGCTGAAGTATGGTACACTATAGATATTGAATACCCTTATATTTATCGTGAAGAAATATTAACGGGAAAGAAAAAAGAAGTATATATTGTCAATTTTTTAGGTAAAAGAATATCTTTATTTGATTTTAAAAAATTTAATTCATTTCAAAGTACTCCTAAAATAATTTTTTATAATAGTTTAATACCTATATCATTTGTAAAAGAAAAACAATATGAAGTAAATGTTATTGATGAAGTTTATACTGAAGATGAAGTAGTGCAAAAAGCTATGGACTATGCTAAAGATAAATTGTTAAAACAAAATAAAAAAATAGAAAGTGTAAAAAAGATAAATGTTATAGATAAAAAAGAAGATGCCTCTAAAGTTAGTTTAAAATTATTTATAAGTGTAATCGAAGAAATAAGTGCTACTAGAGAAATAAAAGAAGAAATATTAGAGCAAGAGCAACCAAATTGATTAATTTATATCGTAATAAATTACACTTCTTCTTATAATTCATTTTACAGTTAAAATATTAAACCAAAAAAAAGTTGACATAAACATTTTAATTTGCTAAAATTAAAATAGAAAGGAGAAGTGAGAAAATGAAAAAATTAAAATTATTTGCAATTAGTTTATGTGCAATGTTTGTAGCTGTTGGAGCAGTTAGTGCTGATAATAGTGAATATCCAACTGTTACTGATGCAACTAAACCTGATAGTTTAATTGGAGATGTAAAACCTACAATTGAGGGATCAGAAACAGCTAATGTTACTGTAACTGTAAAAGCAGGAGAATGGCATTTACTTGATTTAGAAAATGATTTAAATAGACCTGATGGTTATACTTGGGTAGGTTTAAGTTTTGATATGCCTGAAGGTGTCAGTGAAATCAAATTTAATGGTGATGATACTGAACATACTGGTGACTTTGTTGAATATTTTGGCTTCAATGTAGATGAATTAAAAGAATACACTAAAAAAGGAGAAGATTTAACTAAAAACTTTGTTTTATCTTGGACAAAAGATGAAAAAGACTATTCTTTAAATATTACTATTATTGTTGAAGCTGACAAAATAACTGTAAAAGACACTACTAGTGATGCTGAATCAAGTGATACTCCTATTTGGGATGAAGATATCTATGAAACTACTTATGATCAAGGAGTTACTGAACGTACTCATAATGTAGCTATTGAAGATGCTAAAAATGGTAAAGTAGAAACAGATAGCAAAACAGCCCTTGAAGGAGAAGAAGTAACTTTAACAGTTACTCCAGATAAAGGCTATGAACTTGATGCTCTAAAAGCTGTATACACTGATGAAGACGGAAATGAAGTAGAATTAACAATTGAAGACAATACTTTTGTAATGCCAGCAAATGATGTTACAATTACAGCTACTTTTAAAGCAGCTGCTACATCACCTAAAACATTAGATGGTATCACAACTTATATGATATTAGGTGCTTTAAGTTTACTAGCATTAGTAACAATTATTTATGGTTATAAAAAAACATCATACAATAATTAATTAAATTTTAATAAAAAGCTTTGAATGGAAATAATTTCTATTTAAGGCTTTTTTATATTGCAATCTTTTGTTATTATTTATATCTCAATATAAATAATTTAATATGTAAAAATATTTAAATATATAAAAAGAATATAATCTATGATATAACTTTCTTCTATGTTTAATGCATAAAATTATATTTACATTAAATTTAAAAAATGTTATAATGTTAATGGTAGAAGGGAGTAAGAAACGTGGCAAAGAAAAAAGAGAAAAAAGATAGTGATAAAAAAGGGTTTGAATATAGCAATGAAGTAGTGGGTTTATTACTTATCTTAATAGCTATTATTGGTATTGGAGGCTATGGTCCTGCTGGTAACTTTGTTAGGTCATTTGCCGTATTTTTAGTAGGCAATATTTATATTTTCTTACTTGTTGCCTTACTCATTGTGGGGGGGTATTTAATATTAAAAAGACAAGTTCCTAATTTTTTTACAGCGCGAGCTATTGGTTTTTATATAATTATTTTATCTTTTTTAATTTTTTTACATTTAGAATATATTAAAAATAATGAAGCTAATGGTATAAAAATAATTACTGATACTTTTAATAATGTATTACTTACCTTTAAAACATCTTCGATGATTAGTAATACTGGTGGTGGTATGATTGGAGCTTTGTTTGCTTATGTTTTTTATTCAGCCTTTCGGGAGGGAACTTTAATCGTTATTATTACTTTAGTATTACTTGGTATGATTTTATTATTTAATACTAGTTTAGTTGAAATGGGTAAGAAATTTAAGATTAAGCTACCTAAATTTAAAAAACATGATGATAAAGAAGATCATGAAGAAACTGAAGAAGATAAGAGAATTATTATTTCTTCATCACAAGAATTAACAAAAGTAACTCCAAAAGAAATGCAAGAAGAAACAGTAGAACCTGTTATTGAACACAATGACAAACCTAATTTAAATTATCATCTTCCACCTTTAAGTCTACTTAAAACGACAAAAGCAAGTGGAGAAAAAGAAAATGTCGAAAGTGTTAAAAATAATATTGCTATTTTAGAAAAAACATTAGAAGATTTTGAAATAAAAGGAAAAATAAAAGAATGTCATATTGGACCATCAGTTACCCAATATGAATTAGAGATACCAACAGGTACTAAAGTAAGTAAAATATTATCAATTCAAAGGGAATTAGCTTTAAGTTTAGCTGCTAAAGATATAAGAATTCAAGCACCAATTCCTGGTAAAAGTACAATTGGTATCGAAATACCTAATAAAGTAATTACTTCTGTATCATTTAAAGAAGTATTATCTCATTTACCTGAAGTTAGTCCGAAAAGTATTTTAGCAGTAGGTTTAGGTAAAGATATTATGGGTAGAGTTAAATGGGCTGAAATAAATTCAACACCTCACTTACTAGTAGCAGGTGCTACTGGAAGTGGTAAATCAGTATGTATCAATTGTATTATTGCTTCAATTCTAATGAGAGCTAAACCTGATGAAGTTAAACTAGTAATGGTCGATCCTAAAAAAGTTGAATTATCGATGTATAACGGTATACCTCATTTACTTGCTCCAGTAGTAACTGATCCTAAAAAAGCTTCAATTGCTCTTAAAAATATTGTTATAGAAATGGAAAGACGTTATGATTTATTTGAGCATACCAAATGTAAAAATATTTCAATGTATAATGAATATTGTGATACTCATCCTGATAATATTAAACTTCCTTATATTGTAGTTATTATCGATGAACTTGCTGATTTAATGTTAGTAGCTGCTAAAGAAGTTGAAGATTCAATTATGCGTATTACCCAAATGGCAAGAGCAGCAGGTATTCATTTAATTGTTGCAACCCAAAGACCATCTACTGATGTAATCACAGGAGTTGTAAAAGCAAACATTCCATCACGAATATCTTTTGCTGTTAGTAGTAACATAGATTCTAGAACAATCCTTGACCAAGTTGGTGCTGAAAAATTACTAGGAAAAGGTGATATGTTATTTAAACCAATGGGAGAAGACATTCCAATTAGAATTCAAGGTGCATTTGTATCTGAAGAAGAATTACAAAAAATAGTAGATTTTACAATATCACAACAAAAAGCTTGTTACGATGAGAGCTTAACCGTTGAGAAGTCAAGTAGTAGTGGTAATTATGATGATAATTACTCATCTGATGATGAATATGATGATCCGTTATATGGTGAAATTGCTGATTTTGCAATTGAAACGGGAAAAATTTCAGCATCCCTTATTCAAAGAAAATATCGTTTAGGCTATAATAGAGCTGCAAGAATAGTCGATTTACTTGAAGAAAGAGGAGTTGTAGGACCTCAAAATGGTTCTAAACCAAGAGAGGTTTTAATAAAAAAGGAGGAAAAAGAATAAAATGAAAGTTGCTAAAAAATCTGATGTTATACTTGCTTATATATTATTAGTTATTTTAATAGCATGTTTAGTAGGGGTTGTTATGGTAAAATTATTATATAAACCAACTAGTGAAGAAGTTTTAGAAGAACCAAAATCACTTACTTTACAACAAATTGCTACATCTTTTAATGATAGTAATTTAATTCCCATGTTAACACTTGAGGATAGCACTATTAAAGCTAGTGTTGATGGAGAAAATTTATTAATAGATTTTGCTTATCAAGATAACCAAAGTCAATATACCGTTGAATATGTTAATAATGTTCTTAGAATGGAACTTAAATTAGATGAAGAAGATTTAGAACAATCACTTTCCAATGTTCTTGCTAGTGCAATAATTTATCAAATATTATCAGTAAATTTATGTACTTATCAAGGAAATACTAATAGTGTTTGTTATGAAACAATTGATGCAATTTTAAATCATAATTATAAGCAAGAAGGTCTAAATTATAATAATATTGATTCCGATACTTTATTTATGAGTATTGATACCAATATTAAAATTGTTCCATATCAAAGTAACAAAAACTATGATGAAGTAACAATTTTAGATATAGATAGTAAAGATTATAGTTTAACTCTAGATAATTTTAAATTATCATTACCAATCATTAGTTATGATGATGAAGATAAAACCTTGAATTTTAATTACCATCTAGTTGATTTAAAAAATAATAATCGTAAATTTACGCTAACTCTTAATTTATATGATGAAAGTGATAAATTATTAAAAACCTTTACATCAGAATCTGACATGAACACAATTGGAGTATTTTCAGCAAGTTTTGAATTAAAAGATATTTCTTATGATCTTGTAAAAAAATATAGTATTGATATTACGGAAGCTAATAGTTCAACTGATGATATTCAAGAGGATGAATAATCCTCTTCTTTAAGTTAAGGAGGAATTTTATGTCAATTCATATTGAAGCTAAATTAGAAGATATTGCTAAAACAGTAATTATGCCAGGAGATCCTAAAAGATGTGAAAGAATTGCCCTAAAATATTTATCTAATGTAAAATTAGTTAATCAAACTAGAGCAATGTACGCTTATACCGGATACTATAAAGGAAAAAAAATAACTTTATTTCCCTCTGGAATGGGAGTTGCCTCAATGGGAATATATTCTCATGAATTATTTTCATTTTATAATGTAGAAAACATTATTCGTATTGGTACAGCAGGAGCTTATGCTAATTTAAAATTACAAGATAAAATTTTAGCTATTAATAGTTATACAGATTCTAATTATGCTAAAAGCTTAAATAATGATGATTCTAAAGTAGTATCATCAAATACTTATTTAAATAATCTATTATTACAACAAGCTAAAATTAATAATTTAGTTTTATACGAGGGAAATATTTTTACCACCGATGTTTTTTATGAAAAAGAAAATATTTATCAAGAAAGATATAAAAATTATAATGCTCTTGCCGTAGAAATGGAGAGTTTTGCCTTATTTTATAATGCTATGTTACAAAATAAAAAAGCTACCACTTTACTTTTAGTTACCGATTCTTTTATAACTCATGAAAAGATGACAAGTAAACAACGTGAAGAAAGTTTAGATAGTTTATTTTTACTAGCATTAGATATGAGTTTAAAATTAGAAAATTAGAACATACTAAAATTGTAAGGAGGAAGTTATAATGTTATTAGAAAGCTATGATATGGGTTCTTATAATTTACATTTAATAAAAACAAAAAAATTTAAAACAATAAGTATTGAAATACATTTTCGAAGATTAGAAAAAAAAGAAGAAACAACAATTAGAAATTTATTAAAACTTGCTCTTATTAATTCTAGCTTAAATTATAAAACTTTAAAAGATTTAATTATTGCCAGTGAAGATTTATACGATATTAAAGTATTTGGTAGTTTATCGAGAATTGGAAATTATAGTGATTTAGCTATAAAAGCAAAATTTTTAAATGAAAAATATACTGAAAAAGATATGAATTCAGAGAGTATAAAATTTATTTTTGATTTAATATTTAAACCTAATGTTTCTAATAATAGCTTTAATGATATTGATAATATCGTAGAAAAACTTAAAAATAGTATCAATCTAGTTCAGGATAATAAATTAAAATATGCCATTTTAAAATTATTTGAAACCACTAAAAATATGCCATATTCTTATAACACTATGGGAAATCTAGAAGATTTAGAAAAAATTGATGGAACTAAATTATATGAATATTATCAAAGTGTTATAAAAGAAGATTTAGTAGATGTTTATGTTGTCGGAGATTTTGAAAATGAAAAAATAAAAGAAATATTTAGAGAATATTTCCAAGTTAGAACCTTTAAAAAACAAAATTGTAATTTTATTGTTAAAGAATTACCTTTAAGAAGAAGAATCGTTAAATATAAAGAATATGATGATGTCAATCAAAGCCAAGTTACAGTATTATGTAATCTTCGTAATTTAACATTACATGAAAGAAACTATGTTATTAAAGTTTATTCTCATATTTTAGGAGGTTCAACAAATTCTATTTTATTTCAAAATATAAGAGAAAAAAATTCTTATGCTTATTATGTAAATGCTGATGTTAAACCTTATGATAATATTATGGTAATTTATTCTGGCGTAGAGAAAGAAAATATTGATAAAGTTTTAAAACTTATGAAAAATTCATTAATTACAATGGAAAAAGGACAATTTAGTGATGATGATCTAAAAGCTGCTATTTCGACCATGATAAGTAGTGTTGAAGCAAGCCTAGATACACCTTTTGGAATGATTACTTCTTGTATGTCACAAGTTTTAATAAATAAAGATACTACTTCAGAAAAAATTAAAAAATATGAAAATATAACAAGAAATGATATTATAAATGTCGCTAAAAAAGTAAAAATGCACACTGTTTTAACATTAGAGCAAGGAGGAAATAATGAAAAAGATAACACTTAAAGTTTTAGAAGAAGACATCTATTATGAAAAACTTGATAATGGATTAGAAGTATATCTATATTCTAAAGATAATGTTAAAAATAATTATGCAACTTTTACTACAAGATATGGCTCTGTTTATAAAGAATTTGTTCCCATCAATAGTGATAAAATGTTAAGTGTTCCTAATGGAATTGCTCATTTTTTGGAACATAAAGTATTTGTACAAAAAGAAGATCCCCAAACTATGGATTTCTATGCTCAAAATGGTGCAATGTGTAATGCTTTTACAACTTTTAAAAATACTACTTATCTTTTTTCCGGTCCAAATAAATTAAAAGAAAATTTAAACTTTTTATTGGATTATGTTCAAGATTTATATTTAACAAAAGATAATGTTGAAAGTGAAAAAGGAATAATTACCCAAGAAATTAAAATGTGTGATGATCGACCTATTGATAAATTATATGAAGCTGTAAGAAGCACTTGTTTTATCAATAATTCATTTAAAGAAAGTATTATTGGAACAGAAAAAGAAGTAAATAGTATTACTAAAGAATTATTAGAAACATGCTATAATACTTTTTATCATCCAAGTAATATGTTTTTAATTGTAACTGGTAATTTTGATGTTTCAGAGATTTTAAATCTAATTAAAGAAAATCAAGCTAAAAAGAAATTTATTGATTTTAAGAAAATAAAAGTAAATACTAAAAATGAACCAGATAAAGTAGCATTAGATAAAAAAATTATTAAAATAGATACTAATATTTCTAAACTATCTTATAATATTAAAATACCTATAAAAGATTTTGATATTAGTAAAAGAAAAATTAATTTATATTTATATATTATCTTTTCTTATTTATTTGATGAAACATCATCTTTTGATGAAAAATTAAAAAATGATAAAATTATTAGTAACTCTTTATATATAAATATTCTAAATGCCGATAGTCATATTATAGTATCTTTAATTAATGAAACAGATAATATTGATGAATTAATAAAAGAAATAGATAAAAGACTAAAAGAAATAAATATTGATGATGAATATTTAAAAAGAAAAAAGAAAGTATTAAAAAGTAATGAAATATTTAGTTTTGAAGATATTGAAAATGTTAATGATATGATTTTAGATAGTGTTTTAAATGAAAATAAACTAGAAGATAATATCATTGGTATTATTGATTCACTATCTATTCAAGAATTAAATGATTTTATTAAAAAATTAAACTTAAAAAATAAAACAACTGTTATTTTAGAAAAATCAAAAGAACACTAAATTTTAAGTGTTTTTTTAAAAATCACTGACAAAAAATAAAAACTACTTGAAATAGAAATAAAAATATGATATATTAAAGGTGATAAATAAATAGTGTAGATTTTGTAGATTTAAAGATGATAAATAGGTAAGGAGAAGTAGAAAAAATGGATAGAAATACAAACATTTGTCTAATAGGGGGGGGGGTATAAAAAGCCTTATAAAATAAGGGATTATAC
>CANRCE010000029.1 GCA_947629035.1 uncultured Bacilli bacterium
ACTCTTGTATTTACTTACCAAAATAGTCATTTCTTCTATTTTTGGATTTAACCGATACCTCCATGTCCTGGATCTATCACTATTCCTGTCAAAGCTCTTAATTGGTTATCCAATTTATATCACCTCTATATTAGTGTATGACAAAAGCCTTTTTAGGGTTATCTTTTTTCTTAAACTCACATAATCAACTTTTATTATTTAATATTTATTTAATGAAAACTATATATTTTTTAAGTCCTCTAGTGTTTTATAAAACTGGACATATCCTACTTTTCTCTACAATCATTGATAAACCATATAATCTTTTTTCTTATTTTTATTGATATAATGATGTATAGAAAGAAGAATATAATAATTAATTATATAAATTTATAAATAAAATTCATATAAAAAAATGAATAAATACAATAATATAAAATTATATTCATTTTAATTTTAACTATCAATATAATGTAATAGAGGTGAAATATGGCAAAAGGGTATTTAAAAGTAAATGTATATAGTGATACAGTTGCTAATCCCATTAGAGGAGCTTTAATTAAAATTTTAAAAAACAATGAAGAGATTTATCGAACAACAACAAATGAAAGTGGCCAAAGTAATCTTATCCCTTTAGATACTGTAGACAAAAGTTATTCAGAATATGAACAATATCAAAAAAGACCTTATGATACTTACGATATTGAAGTATCAGCTTTAGGTCTTAATAATGCTATTATTAGAGGAGTACAAATATTTGATGATGTTACTTCAATCCAAGATGTTTATTTAACATCAGTAGATAACGAAGAGGCTGAAACAATATCCGAAATCACTCCAAATACATTGTGGACAAATTATCCATCTAATACTGATACAAACAATAATACTGACAATCAAATATCGCCTTATGTCTTAAAACAAGTTGTAATACCTCAAAATATCATCGTTCATGATGGAATTCCAACTAACACTAATGCCCCAAATTATACAGTGCCATTTGTTGATTACATAAAAAATGTGGCAAGTAGTGAAATATATAGTACTTGGCCACAAGAAACAATAAAAGCTAATGTTTTAGCAATAATATCATTTACTTTAAATAGAATTTATACTGAATGGTACAAAAGTAGAGGATACGACTTTACAATTACTTCAACCACTACTTATGATCAAAAATATACAAGAAATGGTACTATTTTTGAACCAATTTCCAAAGTAGTCGATGAAATATTTACAAATTACATAAGAAATGGTGTACGTCAAGAACCATTACTTGCTCATTATAAAAGTGATACTACGGAATCTGGTTATATGAGTCAATGGGGATCATTAGATCTTGGTAATAAAGGATATGATGCACTTAATATATTAAGATATTACTATGGTAATAATGTTAACATTTATAATGCTCAAGTTATAGATTATTATCCTTATTCTTTTACTAGTACATTACAAGAAAATGATTGTAACAATGATGTATATTTCCTACAAAATGCCTTAAATTATATTCATGGAAGCTATCCTAAAATCCCTTTAATAAAAAATCCTAGTGGTTATTATGATAAAAATACTAAAGAAGCCGTAGAGACTTTTCAAAGTATATTTTCGCTTAATCAAACAGGAATTACTGACTTTCAAACATGGTATAAAATTTCTTATATTTTAACTGCTGTTAAAGATTTAACTGAAAGTCTTTATCAATAAATTTATTTTTAAATTAAATCATACATATTTTATAAAAACATAATAAAAATTAATTATGACATTCTATTATCAAAGAATGTCTATTTTTTGTCAGTATAAATATCAAAATAATAGAAAAATACTATAATAAAATTTTTAACAAATTGTATCAAGTTTTAATTACCTAATTATTAAAAAAATTATAAGCAAATAATATTATATATTAATATCAATAATACTACATCCTATATTATTAATATCTACTTTATATGATAAAACTTTTTTATTTTTTTTAAGTTCTTCATGAACAGCCTTTTTAACAATACCACTTCCAATTCCATGAATTATTACTACTTTTGAATTTTTTAACAAATAGTTTTCTTCAATAAAATCTCGTGTAGCTACAATTGCACTCATTCTATCATAACCGTGTAAATCAAGTTTTGGTAAATTTTCTAAAAAAATATCATTTACAAATTTCATCTAAATCATCACCTTTATCGCATAAACATTGTAACAATTTTTTATAAAAAGTCATTGAATTTATTATTTCATATTTTTTTACGTTAGTTAATATTTCTTTGTTAACCGATTAATATAAATTTTTATTTTAAAAAAATGCAATTAAAAATAAATAACAGATTAAACATATCTATTATTTATTTTCCATTAAATACTTTTTTATACCATTTGCTGTTAATGTAGCACATTTTATTCTAGAAGGTTGTTTAGATACATCATCAAACACTACTAAATCAGAAATAAGCGTCTCATCATATTCCTCTTCATTAATCATTTTTAAATAGTTGTCGATAATTTCTAGGGCTACATTTATTGATTTGCCAATTAGTTTATTTATTAATATTGAAGTAGAAGCTATACTTATAACACATGCTTCGCCTTCAAAAGTTATATCGGAAATAATACCATCTTTAAGGTTTATATAAAGATCTAAATTATCAATACAAGATACATTTCTTGTATTGATTTTTTCATATTTATCATTATTATCTTCTCTTTTACGATTTACTGGATTCTGATAATTATCAATTATAATACTTCGTTTTAAATTACTATCCATTATATCCCATCCTTATAATATTTCATTATAAATATTCCTACTATTTTTCAAAACATTAATTAGTAAATCAACCTCTTCTTTAGTATTGTAAAAACTTAAACTTATACGACAAGTATTATTTACGTTAAAAACATTATTTAAAATTTTAGCACAATGATTACCTGCTCGTATACAAATATTATATTTATCTAAATAAACTGCCGTATCTTGAGCAAATACACCTTTAATATTGAATGCTACGATTGCTCCTTTATTATTTTCATTGTAAATTTCAATAAAATCTAGTTTTTTTAATTTATCTATTAAATATTCTCTTAATTCATGTTCATATTTTGAAATATTATCCATTCCTATCATATTAAGATAATCAATACAAGCACCAAGACCGATAATACCTTCGATATTAGTTGTTCCTGCTTCCAATCTTGTTGGTATCTCTCTTAATTCAATATAACCATCTTTAGTGAATATTGCATTCATTCCTCCACCATAATAAAGTGGTTTTAACTTATCTAATAATGAAAATTTAGCATATAATACCCCGATACCAGTCGGTCCATACATTTTATGTCCTGAAAAAGCCATAAAATCAACGTCTAAATCTCTAACGTCTATTTTTTTATGAGCAATACTTTGAGCAGCATCTAAGACAACTAAAATACCATTATCATGAGCAATTTCTGCGATTTCTTTAATAGGTCTTAAATCTCCTACAACATTTGTAATATGGGCTAACGAAATAACTTTAGTTTTAGGAGTAATACTATTTTTTACGGCTTCAATAGTAACTTCATTGTTTTCATTTAAAGGAATATATCTTATAACAATTCCTAACTCTTTAGCTAAAACAAACCAAGGTAAAATATTCGAAGCATGTTCACTTTCAGTAAGTAATACCTCATCACCTTTTTTTAATACATTTTTAAAATAGCCAAACACAATCATATTTAAGCCTTCGGTTGTACCACTAGTAAAAACTATCTCACTATCTTCACGGGCATTAATAAATTCTTTTACTTTTCTTCTAGTTTCTTCATATTTTTGATCTACAATCATACTGTTTTTATAATCTCCACGATGGGCATTAGCAGTATATAAACTATAATATTCCATAATTTTTTCTTTAACGATATTAGGTTTAAAAGATGTAGCCCCATTATCAAAATAGATTATATTAGTCTTTAAAATGTCAAAGTCCTCTCTATTCAACTATCTCACCTCCAATTATCATTAATTATTTTTAAAATTTTCTCCCTTGTCTTTATATCAACAATGAATTTACCTAAAATAAATCCTTTAATTAATAATTTTAAACATTGTTGATAAGATATTCCTCTTGTCATAAGATAAAAAATATCATCATAAGAAAAATTACCTATACTACTGGCATGTCTTGCCTCAACATCAACTTCTGATATATACATATTAGGTCTTATTATTGAATTATTATCACCTAAAGTTATAATTTTTGTATCTTGATCTAAATGACATCCTTTCATATTTTTAGCTAAATAACTGTCTACAGTAAAATCAATTCTTGCGTTTTCCTTTGCAATACTTCTATTTACAATATAAGAACTAGTATTTTTACTATTATGATTAATTATTAATTTATGAACATCATAATTTGTAGCAATACTTCTGAATTGATAATTTAATTTAGCGTTTACATCATTTAAATCAAAAATTATTTCTTCACAAGTATTATTATTACTGCCAAATTTAAATAATAATAAATTAGTATTCTTTTCTAAAAAATAATGATTATGAAAAGAAATATCATGATTATTTGAATATTCAAATAATTTTATAGTTGTATTTTCTTTTAAATAAATGTCTATATTAACTTCATCACAATCAATATAATCTATTAAATAATCACCATTTTCTTTAAATGTAATTTTATTATCAGAAATTTCTATATCATTATCTTTCTTTTCTATTTTATTTTTTATCACTAATATTTTATTCATATTCTTCCTCTTTAGTTAAGGTAATTGTCTTGTCAAGATAATCATTATAACCTTTTTTTTCAATGTCTAAAGCTAATTCATATGAACCAGTTTTAATGATTTTACCATCACTTATAATATGAACGTAATCGGGTTTTAAATATTCTAATATTTTTGGATGATGGGTAATAATTAAAATTGAAGTATCTTCATTTTCTTCTTTATATTGTCTTAAATTTTCTCCTACAATTTTCAAACTATCAACATCTAATCCAGAATCTAATTCATCTAAAATTATAAATTTAGGCTTTAATAATTTTATTTGTAATACTTCATTTTTCTTTTTTTCGCCACCAGAAAAACCAGTATTTAAGCTACGATGGATTAAATTTTTATCCATTTTTAATTCACTAGTAGCTTTTTCACAATCTAAAATAAATTCATATAAACCCACTCTTTTATTATTTAAAGAAGAAATTGCTGTTCTAAGAAAATCCTGATTACTAACACCATCAATTTCCATTGGATATTGCATTGCCAAAAATATACCCAATTTACTACGTTTATCAACAGATAACTTTAAAATACTCTTACCATCTACTAATATATCACCATTTATTACTTTATAATTGGGGTCTCCCATAATAACTCTTGATAATGTCGACTTGCCTACACCATTGGGTCCCATGATAACATGAATCTCTTGGGGATTAATATCTAAATTTAAAGATTTAATAATCTCTTTATTATCTACTACAACATTTAAATTAATGATTTGTAATTTCATAATTATCACCAACCTTATTATATCACTCTTTACTTTATTTTCAAAGAAAAAACTATCTTTTATAATTTTATTTCAAATCTACTATTTTTTTAAATACTTTTTAATATTTTTAAAGTTTTTTTCTATAATTTCTATATTTTAATATATACAGCTATGTTTTTAAGATAATTAAATTAAGATTTATATTTCTTCTTTATTTTTAATTTCTTGTAAAAATTCTGAAAAGATTTTATGAAAAGGTTTTATTTATTAAACTATAATCATACTCTATATATTTCTTTATAACCGGCTAAAGTAATTTTTTTATTCATGACAATTGATTTTATTAATTTTTTATTGATCTTTCCTTTTTAGCAGGATGTTTTTTATTCTTTAGAAAAAAAGCACCTAAGTGCTATAATATTTTGTTAAAAATGTCTAATTATTATAATCTTTCAATAATTTATCATAATCTAAAATCATATCATCGGCTTGTTTCCAGTCATTGAGTCTAGCTCCAGAAGCATACTTATGACCTCCTCCACCATATAAACTTGCTACTTCATTGATAACAGGTCCTCTTGATCTAATATTAGCTTTTATTACATTATTTTTAACGTCTTCAGTGAAAAAGATCCAAATAATAATATCGTTTACAAACTTTAAATCATTAATAATATTTCCTGGCGAAGAACTATCTACGTTATATTCTTTTAATGTTTCATCAGTAATTTTAATATAAGCAAGATGATTTTCTGTAATAGTCAAATTTTGATAAATATATCCTTTAAATTTAACTTCATTATAATCTTTTAAATACAATGGTTCATATAAATTAGAAACATTTTCATCAATTACTTCTAGTAAAAGAGAAGCCAATTTTAAAGTTTTAGCTGTTGTATAGTCATGTAGGAAACGATCCGTATCAGCAACAATACCATAGTATAGATTAATGGCTATACTTTTAGTTAATGATAATTTGTTTTTTAAAATAAATTCCAATATTATTTGTGAAGTACTGCTAGCCTCTTCATCAATATATTCAATGTCAGCATATTTTTCAATAAAAGGATGATGATCAATTTTAATAACTTTTTTAAATAAATTTACATCTACCGAGTCAATTCTTTTGGCATTTGGTATATCTAAGGCAATAAGCAAGCTGTCTTTAAAGGAAACATCCTCTAAAGAATCTAAATTACCCATAAATTTAAAACGACTAGTAGGGCTACCAACAGCATAGACTTTTTTATTAGGATAGTTATTTTTTATTAATTCCCTTAAAGCAAAAGATGATCCTAAAGCATCAGGATCAGGTCCAATATGTCTTGCTATAACAATACTATCGAACTTTTTTATCTCTTTTAATATTTGTTTATACCAACTAATCATCTTACTCATTTATAATAGCATAAGTATCTCTTGCTATCATAAGTTCCTCATTGGTAGGTACAACATAACATGCTATTTTAGAATCATCTTTAGTAATTTTAGTTAATTTTCCACGACAATTATTTTTATCTTCATCAATAACAACACCTAAACATGAAAGTTTATTTAAAATATTACTTCGAACATCAATGCCATTTTCACCAATTCCACCAGCAAAGCAAATAACGTCTGCTCCTCCTAATAAAACATAGTATTTTGCGATAAAATCAACTACTCTTCTTTCAAATTGTTCTTCAGCTAAAACGCATCTGTCGTTTCCTTTAGCAATACCATCTGCTATATCACGAGAATCACTGCTTACGCCACTAACACCTAAAAAACCACTTTTTTTATTTAAAATATCCCATACTTCATCAATTGTCAAATTCTCTTTTTTCATAATATAAGGAATAATACTTACATCAATATCACCACATCTTGTTCCCATCATTAATCCTGCTAATGGAGTAAGTCCCATTGAAGTATCAACTACCTTACCATTTTTTATTGCCGTAATACTAGATCCATTACCTAAATGACAAGAAATAATTTTTAAATCATCACGGTTTAATAATTGACTAATTGTCTTTGTTATATAACGATGTGATGTTCCATGAAATCCATATTTTCTAATCTGATATTTTTCATACCATTCATATGGTACAGGATAAATATATTCTGTTTTTTTCATAGTTTGATGAAATGCTGTATCAAACACAACAGTCATAGGAACATTTGGTAAAGCTTCTCTAAAAGCTTTAAGTCCCATTACATGTGCAGGATTATGAAGTGGTGCAAGTTCACTTAAATCCTCAATTTGCTTGATTACTTCGCTATCTACCAAAACAGTTTCTTTAAAAATAGATCCTCCTTGTACAATACGATGACCTATACCATCAATTTCCTCTAATTTAGAAATAACATTGTTACTTAAAAGTTCCTCCATTAAATATTTAACTGCAACAGAATGATCAGCTAA
The DNA here is from genome assembly GCA_947629035.1 of uncultured Bacilli bacterium. Taxonomy (GTDB): domain Bacteria; phylum Bacillota_I; class Bacilli_A; order RF39; family UBA660; genus CANRCE01. The sequence goes on from CANRCE010000029.1 coordinate 7,875, forward strand.
ATATACATCTTTAACTTTTTTTTCACCATTAATCTTAATTGTGTAAAAACTATCTGAAATACCAATTTTTTCAAAAGTTCCACTTATTAATTCTTTTTCACTAGGAAGTTCGAATAAAGTAAATTTAAGTGATGAACTTCCTGCATTTACTGATAATATTTTCATCTAAATCTCCTCTTTTCCATGAATATTGTATCAAATTTATTAAGAAAAATCTACTAAAAAGTAGTTAAATATTAACTTAACTATTTAGCATTGCCAAAACGTCTATCCCTCTTTGTATATTCAATTAAGGCTTTGTCAAACTCTTTCTCATCAAAATCTGGGAAATAAACGTTAGGAAAATAAAATTCCGAATAGGCATTTTGATAAAGTAAAAAATTACTAAGTCTCTTCTCTCCACTAGTTCTTATCATTAAATCAACATCTGCTAAATTTTGATATAAATATTTCTTATATAACTCTTCGTCTAAATCAGCTAAATTTAATTTATTATTAATAACATCTTGACATATTTTTTTAGTAGCATCAACAATTTCTGTTCTACCACCATAATTTATACAAATGTTTAAAATACCTTTCGTATTATTTTTAGTATCTTCTTCAATCTTCTTCATCAAAGAAATAATTTCACTAGATAAAGGACTACCACTAGTTGAAAAAACAACTTTTATATTTTCTTTTTGATAAGTTTTGGCCTCCATTTTAAATCCCTTTACAAATAAGTTCATTAAATGGTCAACTTCTTCCTTACTTCTCTTGAAATTTTCTGTAGAAAAAACATATAGACTTAATATTTTAATATTCTTACTAAAAATATATTTAGTAATTCTTTTTAAATTTTCAAATCCAGCATCATGCCCCCTACTTCGAGCTAAGCCTCTTTCTTTAGCCCATCTTCCATTACCATCTACAATTATTGCAACATGATTAGGTATTTTTGAAAATGATTCATCCATCTTAATTATTCTCCATTTCCATCATAAGTTTTGGTAATATTTGTTTTTTTCGTGATATTATATCTTTTAAGAAAACACCCTGATCAATACTTTTAAGTTTAAATGCTCTTTTTATAATATCTCCTGCTTCATCACTATATAGACAATAAGTACCATTTTTGATAATATCAGTTATAAACAAAATAACAAAACGATAACCATTATGATTACTAATATCATTTAATAGCTTTATATATTCTTCTTTTTCACTCATAATTTCTTCAACATTTAAAGTTGATATCTGACCTAATCCTATTTTATCATCTAAAACAGGATATATTTTAAAATCAGTATAAAGAATTTCTTCTTTCGTTTTTTCTTTTAATGATGAACCTGCTTTTAGCATTTCAAATCCATATTTTTTATAATCAATTTTAGCTATTTTGCTCAATGCCTTAACAGCTTCTTTATCAATTTCTGTTGTTGTTGGAGAATTTAAAATAAGCGTATCTGATAAAATTCCAGATAACATAAGGCCTGCCATATCTTTAGGTATCTTTATTTTATTTTCATTATATAAAATATAAATAATAGTGTTTGTACTACCTACTGGCATATTACGAAAATTAATTGGCATATTAGTTCCAATAGCTCCAATATTGTGATGATCAATTATTTCTAATATTTCAGCTTCATCTAAACCAATTGCACTTTGTTCATAAGAATTATGATCTACTAAAATCACTTTTTTACGATTATTATAACCAACATCAGAATATCTTAAAATGCCCAAACACTTATTATTTGAACTAATAACAGGATAATAGCTATATCTTGTTTTATTAGCTATAGCTATAAAATCACTTAAACTAGCATTTTCTTCAATACATAAAACCTTATCATCATTAACAATTGTTATAACATTATTGGCGAAATTAAATTTTTTAGCCGTTGTTAAAGTATCATAAGGAGTACTTATAATATTTACTTTATTTTGTTTAGCCATTTTTAAATGTTCTTTTTTTAATTCATGGTTTCCTGTTAAAATTAAAAGTTTTACCCCACGATTAATGGCATATTCGATGATGCTATGACGATCACCTACAATTACAATATCGTTTTCTTCAATTTTTTCTTCGTTTATTATTGTACTACTTCGATAACCAGCCACTCTCAAATTACCAGTAATAATATCACTGCATTTGTATATTTCCTTACCATCAATAACGGTTAAAATACTATCATAATAAGTATCAATTTTATTATAATCACCTATAAATTCAAAGCGTGCAATATCTTTCATACTAAGTATACCTAATAAATTTTTTTCACCATCGACAACAGGTATTTTAGAAATACCAGCTTTCTCCATTTTTATATAAGCATCATATATAGATTGATCTTTTAAAATAGTATAATTTTTCTTATAACTTAAATCCTTAATTGTAATCTTTACATCATTTAAAAATATTGGCACAGGGACTTTAAAATAATCCAATACAAATTTAGTTTCATTATTAATTGAACTTAATACAACAGGTACCGTATTCATACCTAACTTATTTTTTAAATACGAAAGGGTAATCGCTGCTGTAACACTATCAGTATCAGGATTACGATGTCCAAATATATATACTTTTTCCATATCTATTCTCTCTTTCTAAATTATACATTTTCACGTTCATTTAAATAAGAACTTTTATCTTCATAAGTAGTATGAAGTAATTCCTTGCTTTCATAACTAAGGGGCTTATTTAAAAAATCTTTATAAATTCTGATTATATCTTTATTCTGATAAGAGCATCTCAAAGATGATTGACTGTCAATATCATACAAAGTAGCCATTCTCTTTAATTTGTTATTTCCTTTAACAGGATATGTAATTCTAGGTTGTCCTGCTCCGGCAACGCAGCCACCCTCACAAGCCATAACTTCAACAAAATCATAATCTGCTTGTCCATTTTTGATAGCTTCAATTAGCTTTTTAGCATCACCTGTTCCATTTACTACTGCAACTTTTAAAGATACACTATTTAAATCAACAGTTGTTTCTTTAATATTTCCAAGTCCTTTTATTTCTTCTAAATTTAATATATTGTTATTAGGTTCTTTTTTATTTAGTAAGAAATAGGCTGTTCTTAATGCTGCTTGCATAACACCACCAGATGCTCCAAAAATGACACCTGCTCCACTACCAGTTTCCATAATTTCATCAAAATTACTTTCTTTTAAATTATTAAAGTCAATATTTTCTTCTTTAATTAACATAGCAAGTTCTTTAGTAGTTATTGCATAGTCAACATCATTATTAAATTCTTTTCTTTTAATTTCCATTTTTTTAGCAGTACATGGTGTTACAGCAATTGAGATAATATTTTCATTCTTAATATTTTTAAGTTTAGCAAAGTAACTTTTTATAACGGCACCTTGCATTAAAATGGGACTTTTAGCTGTAGATAAATGAGGTAATATCTCTGGATAAAAAATTTCAGCATATCTAACCCAAGCTGGGCAGCAACTAGTAAACATAGGCATTTTCTTTTTATTTTTTAGGCGTTCAACAAGTTCACTAGCTTCTTCCATTATCGTAAGATCAGCACCAAAAGTTGTATCAAAAACATAATCTGCTCCAATTTTTTTTAAAGCACTAACAATTTTACCGGAAACATTAATGCCTTCCTCCATTCCAAATTCTTCTCCTAAAGCTACCCTAACTGAAGGAGCAATTTGGAAAATAACTGTCTTATCTGATTTTAATATTTTTTTAACTTTCAAATAATCTTTTACTTCACTAATGCTATTAGTAGGACAAGCAACTAAACACTGCCCACAACCAATACAAATAGGTTTTTCAACTTTGTCTAAATTATAATTATCATAAACACAAACATTATATTTACATATACTTTTACATGCCCCACATTTTATACATAAATTTTCATTTCTATATATTGCAAGATTATCTTTGTCAATAGCAACTCTAATATCACTAAATGGTTGCTTACTCATAAAATTTTATTTCCTTTGATAATTTAATTTTAAAACAATATTTAATCATCTCTAAAACACCTCTTTCTTATTAATTATATCACACTTTTATAAATCTTAAGTTAAAAAAAGAAGAAATAATAGTTTCCTTTAATTTCTTTCCTAATACATTTATGAAAAATTAGTTTTTAACTTTCATCATACTATTTTAGATGTTTTATTTTTAGGTTATATAGTTATTTGTTATTTTCTTTAATTACAGTTAATAATTTATTAAAATTTTAAAAATCGTTTTTATCTTAAATTATACTATCAAAACTTTTTATTATAAATTATTTTAATCTCAATGTTAGTAATTTTCTTACCTCTTCATCAGTGGCATTTCTTAATTTCATATTTAATAATTCATTATAAAATAAAGAAATTTCTCTATAAAAATTACAAGTATGATTGTTTTTTATATTTATGCTTATAAAATCTATTTTTAATTTATCATTTTTCATATCTTTTGATAAAGATAATGTAATTATACCATTTTGATTAGTTAAATAAAAATTATCATTTCCTTGAAAAACTTTATCAGTTGTATATATTTTATTTTCTCCAAGTAAAGAAGATAAGTGCAATAAAGCATTATATAATCTAGTTTCATTGTCAATATAATATGTATCTAAAACATTTTTAAAATTAAAGTTTATAGTTTTAACAGCATTATTATTTTCTCCTTTATTTTTAACGTCAAAAGCAATTAAGTTATAATCAGGGAATTTATTATTACCATTAACATATAATTTTAAAAATTTAGAGATTTTATTACCTTGTTTAACTACAATAAAAAATCCAGGTCCTAAAAATTTTTCATCATATAATACATAATTTCTTTCTAGCTTATCTTCTAAAATACATTTATAATTTTCACAACAATATTCTCCAGCTTTTTTATCTAAAAATGTATCGTAGCCACAATAAAGATTAATATCATTTCCATCTAAAGCATAATAAGAGTTTTTACAGTTATTACAATTTCTCATTTATATAATCTCCCCCACTAAATTTATATGCTTCCTTGTAAAGCAAATATTATTATATCAAATTATTTATAATTTGTAACTACTTATTTTATAATTATTTCTATTATTATGATTGCTTGTATAATCCATACATCGGTCTTTATTTAATACTGTTATCTTAAATATTGATTATTTGAAACATATCAAAAAATTCTCTATTTTTATCCTAAAACTATTTTTATCTTTCCTAAATTTTTCCCACACAAAAAAAGCAGGACTTCTCCTACTATATATATCATAATATCTTAATATTACAATTCTTCTTACTATTTTTTCTTACTTTTATATGAAGTTGTTAAATCCATCATCTTTTTGAAATAAGCATCTCCATCAATTTTTTCGTTACCATATGATTTCATAAGTTTGTCAACTTGATTCTTTAGTTTTTTTCTTTCTTTTTCTTCTTTTGGTTTTCCAAATAATCCCATTATTAATCTCACCTCCTTAGAAATATTAAAATATTTAAACAAAAAATGTTTGCATTAGAATATTCCTTAATTTATAAGGCATTATTCTCATTTTTGCAAACATTTAGCTTTTTTTGCAAACAATTTGCAAACAAAATGCATTATTTTTCAACTTTTATAGTAATTCTCACTTCTTGTATTTTCTTTTGAATCCTTAATTTATAAAGCATTAGGGTCTATTTACCACAACAGTTTTTATACTTTTTTCCACTTCCACAAGGACTATAACCTTTAATATTATGAATATTTATAATATTTGTAATATTATTGATATTTCAATACCTTCAAGAACAAAG
>CANRCE010000030.1 GCA_947629035.1 uncultured Bacilli bacterium
TTATTAGAAATTAAAATTTTAAAAAATAAAAGACAAATAAGCAAAATGTTTTACCTATTTGTCAACAGTCTGAAAGATGCTTATTTAATTGGCATCTTTTTATATTATTTAGATACTGGAAGTACAGATATTGATCTTGCAATTTCTAACAATTCAGATGTATTCATTACATCACTTATTACATAATATTCAATATTGTTATCTATCCAATTAACTGAATTATCGTTGATAACTGCAACGGTATTTGCTAAAAATTCTAAATCTCCATAAGTTGGAACTATAACATGTTCATCCATTGCTTTTACAGTTTCTTCAATTAACATAAATGGACTATCACCATCGAAAGTTAAGATTAGTCTTTCTCCATCATCTTTTGATACTTTTTCTTGATTAGTAAGATAAGTATTTTCTGGTAAATACATAGGATAAATAATGTCCTCTAAAGTAGCTGTTTCTTTAGTTTCTTCATTAGTAGAATTATTAGCATCTATATCAGGGTTAGTATTAGTATTGGTATTAGTATCGGTATTAGTATTAGCATTTGGTTGTTCATTGTTTATGTTATTATCGGATATATTGTTGTTATCTTCTTTTACTTTTATAATTTGATTTAAATCAAAATAATCATCTTTGAATTCACTTTTTAAATCTGTCTTATCAAAAGTCATTTTTATTTGTAGATTACCAGCATTATCTAATACTTCAACTTTATTGATATTTAAATCTTTGTCTAAATAAACTATTTGTTTTACTAATTTAGCATTATTAGGATAATTTACTTTAGTAGTAAAAGTATAGCCATCACTTGTTTCTTCAAAAACACGATTTTCATCATCTTTTATATCATCTACGATAGAACCTAACAAATAACTTTGGGAATTATTATAAGGCCAATCACTTTGAAATTTAAAACTTTTATTAAGTGATGGTGTTATAACATAAACGCCATCCTCATTTCTTAAAATAACTTGTTCATGATTATTTTGAATATTTTCTAACTCTACCCGATAAAAATCTCCAACTTTATATGCTACGTTAACGTCATAAGTATAAGTATCTTCATTATTAATAATTTCCATTGTTCCTTCAATGTAATAAGCATCAATTTTTTCTATTTTATCACTTAATTTTTTTACGATATCAGATGAAGACTGTTTACCACATCCTATTAAGACTAAACAACAACATAGGGATAATCCCCACAATATCTTTTTCAATTTTTAAAATCACCTCATTTTTCTTTCTGATAGATTATATGGTATTAGATATTGCTTTATGATAAGTAATTATTTTTATTTTTAAAAAAATTTTTTAAAATTTTTTGCATATTTTTTTTATTTTCGAACAAAATATTAGTATGAAAAAGGAGGACAAAGCAAATGAATACATTATATAAGATTGCATTAGTCATAAGTATTATTGGATGTCTTAATTGGGGACTAGTAGGACTTTTTGACTTTAATCTAGTTGAATACTTATTTGGAGATGGATCACTTTTAACTAGAATTGTTTATGTTTTGGTTATGATATCAGGACTTATTGATATTGGTATTCTTACTAAAGATTTAGATAAATAATTGATGATTTTGAAATAAAAAGTCATCTTTTTTTTATTTATGCTTTTAAATTTCTTCATTATATAGTATAATTGTTATAGGTGATATGTCATGAGTATCAAAACTATTTTAAAAAGTAGTTATGCTAATCGTGGTATGACTTTAGAAGAAGATATCAATATTACTAATAAATATTATTTAGATAATGATATTGCTGTTATATATAAAAAACCTACTCCAATTAGGATAACTAAATATAATTACAATAAATCGAAAATTGTCGAAGCTTTTTTTGAGACACAATCTACTTTAGATTATAATGGCATTTATAAAGGGAAATATTTAGAGTTTGATGCTAAACAAACGAATAATAAAACTTCTTTACCTTTAGCAAATATTCATAAACATCAATTAGAACACATAAAAAGAGTATTGAGACATAAAGGTATTGCTTTTTTAATAGTTCGTTTTACAATTCTTGGCAAGGATTTTATTTTAATGGGAAATGATTTACTTGATTTTATTGAAAATAATAATCGAAAATCTATTCCATTAGCATATTTTCTTGAAAGAGGACTTCCTCTTACTTTAAATTATAGCCCTCGCCTTGATTATATTAAAGCAATAGACAAGTTAATGGAGGAATTATGAAATACTTAAAAAAATTGAAAATTAATGATATAATTATTTTTGGCATCTTTATTATTTTAAGTATTCTAGCTATATTAGTATTAAAATTTTATAGTATTATTTTAATTGCTGGTATGTTAGTACTTGTTATTTCTTATTATAATGTTGAAAAAATTACTATTTTTATAAAGAAGAAAAAAAGAAATATAAGAAAAAAGAAAAAAAATAATAATGATTTAGAAAATATAGGTGAAAGTAAGGAAGTTGATAGTGTGAAAAAAGTAATGGGAAAAACAACAAAGAAAAGAAAAGTTAAAAAAGAAAAGAAAATAAAAAAAGAAAAAAGAAAATGGTGGAAAAAAGTATTAACTATAATTTTAATTTTTGGTATTGCTATGGTTTTATTAGTAACAAGTTTTCTAATATATATTGCTATAAGTGCTGGTGCTTTTGATCCAAATGCATTAAAAAGCCAAGATCAAACTGTAGTTTATGATAAAAGTGGTGAAATTATTGCTACTTTAGGAACTGAAAAGCGTGAGAGTGTTTCTTATGATGAATTACCACAAGTTCTAGTTGATGCTATTTTAGCTACTGAAGACTCAAGATTCTTTCAACATAATGGTGTGGATTTAGCAAGATTTTTAAAGGCTTCGGTAGGTCAATTACTTGGTCATGATGATGCTGGTGGTGCTTCAACTCTAACTATGCAAGTTAGTAAAAATAATTTGACTAATACTAATAGTAGTGGTATTAAAGGTATAATTCGTAAATTTCAAGATGTTTATATTGCTGTTTTTCAAATTGAAAGAAAATATACTAAAAAGGAAATAATTGAATTTTATGTTAATGATAACTTATTAGGATCTAATGTTTATGGTGTTGGTCAGGCTTCTAAATATTATTTTGGTAAATCTGTAAGTGAACTTACTTTACCTGAAGCTTCACTTCTTGCAGGAATGTTCCAAGCTCCAAATAAATTTAATCCATATAAAAATCCTGAAGCTGCTGCTGGAAGACGTCGTATTGTTTTATCACTTATGGTAAAACATGGATATATTTCACAAGAAGAAGCTGATATGGCTAATGCTGTTGATGTTTCTAGTATGCTTGTCGGGGCTAGTGAAAATGATACTATTTATCAAGGATATATTGATACAGTTGTCGAAGAAGTTCAAAATCTTACAGGAAACAATCCTTACGTGGTAGCTATGCGTATCTATACTAATATGGATAAAGATATGCAACAAGGTATAAATGGTGTTTTAAGTGGTGAAAATTATAAAGGTTGGGCTGATTCTGTTGTTCAAGCTGGTATTGCTGTTACTGATGTTAATACAGGAGCTATTGTAGCTGTTGGTACAGGTAGAAAAACTGATGAAAATATATTAACTTTTAACCGAGCTACTAATGCTAAAAGACAGCCTGGTTCAACTGCTAAACCATTATTCGATTATGGACCTGGTTTTGAATACAATAATTTTTCTACTTATACCCTATTTAATGATGAACCTTGGTCATATACTGATGGACCTCAAATTGGAAACTGGGATGGTTCTTATTATGGATTGATTACTTTAAGACAGGCCCTTAGTGTATCACGAAATATTCCTGCATTAAAGGCATTTCAACAAGTAGATAAGAGCAATATATATAAATTTATTAAAGGTTTAGGTTTAAATCCTAATCTAGAAGATGGTATTTTACACGAAGCTTATTCAATTGGTGGTGGTGATGGTTTTTCTCCTCTTGAGATGGCTGTTGCTTATGCTTGTTTTGCCAATGGTGGCTATTATATTGAACCTCATGCTGTTAATAAAATAGAATATCGTGATACTGAAGAAATTGTTGAATTTAATTATGATAAAAAACAAGTTATGAAGCCATCAACGGCAGCGCTTATGAATAATGTTTTACAGTATGCTGTTGAATATGGATTCAATGGTGGTGCTAGAGTATATGGTTCAACAGTTGCTGCTAAAACTGGTACTTCTAATTTAGATAGTGATACAATTGAAAAGAATAATCTTCCAGCTGGTGCTGTAAATGATCTTTGGACTGTTGCTTATACTCCTGAATATTCAATTGCTCTATGGTATGGTTATGATAAATTATCACATGAACATTACTTATCTGGTGCTTCAGCTCCAAAAGATGAGTTAATGCAGGCAATTATGAGATATATTCCTAAAACAACGAAAAAATTCCCAAGTTCAAATGATGTTGTAGCATCACAAGTTGAATTTGGAACATGGCCTGCTCAACTACCAAGTGAGTATACACCAAGTGACTTAATTAGAACTGAATATTTCTTAAAAGGTACTGAACCTACTGAAGTATCTGAAAGATTTGCTAAATTAGAGGATGTTAGTAATGTTAAAACTAAAGATACCTCAAGTGGTACTAAAATTACTTGGAACTTTACTACTCCAAAGATTTTAACCAAAGATTATTTAAATACTTACTTTAGTCAATCAGTATTTGGAAATGGAACTAGTGGTTTTGTTAATTCACGATTAGAATATAATTCCTCAACGCTTGGAAATATTGGCTTTGGTATTTATACTAAATCAAGTAGTGGAATTCTTAAAAGAATAGCTTTTACAACTGATAAAGAATACACATATAAATCTAATACATCTTCAAAAGTAACATTGGTTATAAAAGTTGAATATGAAAAGTTTAAATCTAATGCTAGTAATGGTGTTGAAGTAAAATTCAATGCTAATAAAGTTGATAATAATACAGATGGATTAAAAGCAACTTTAAGTAATGAAACAATTACTGTGGAAAATGGTAATTACGTAGAAGAGGGTGTCGTTGTTACTTACGATGGTGAAGATATATCTAATGAAGCATCAATTACCTACTCTGTTCAAAGTACAACTACTACAAGTGTTTCACAATTAGAGAAAAAAATTAATTCTTTAAGTCCTGGAACTTATCATATTAGATATTCAATTAATTATTTAGATATGTCAACAGTTGTTACAAGGACAATAATTGTTAAATAAAAGTCCTAATAATAAAATAGGGCTTGATGTTATAAACTATATTATTGAATTAAAAATAAAATAAAATTGAGTATATTTTAAGTATTTAAACATTAAAATATACTCTTTTTTAATGCTAAAGAAAGGGTCAAAATAAATATATCATTATATTGATTAAACTTAAAAAAAATATTAGTTTTTTCTAATATTTTTTTAATCTAAAGTTCCCATAATTTGATTTGATTCAACGTATATTTTACCTTTAAATTCCTGTGACATAACGTCATTATTAGTTGTTGCACCATCTAACCAAATATAAACAGTAAATGTTGTTGGTGTAGTTGATAGTTTATAATCACTTTCAATTTTTATTGGTGTATCTTGAGTTGCATTTGAAAAATCACCATTTTGATTACATACTTGCTTTCCACCTTGTGTACCTATAACTTCCCATTTAAATCCTGAAATTTTAAGTTTTTCTGGTAAAGTAGTTGGATTTAAATATATATCGATACTTGCATCAAGACTACCTTCTTTTTTGCTTATTTGAACGCTGGTGTTAATTCCTCCATTTTTATCAGTACTTGGTTGTAAATTTCCAGTTAAGTTACCATTATTGACATATTGAATATCTAATTTACCAGAACCTGTTTTATCCAAGTCTTCTGAACTCGCACTACTAAGAAGATAGGCATAAGTAACACTCATCACTAAAATGATAAAAAGTCCAACACCTAATGAAACAAAAGCTGTATTTACTATTTTCTTCATAAGTCACCACTTTCTATTTTTTTATTGCACTTGAAACTTGTAATTTTGCACTAAATGATTTCTCCATAAGCTCATTTTGAGATTTTCCACTGTCTTGTAACCATACTCTAAGTTCATAAGAATAAGTTTTTCCTTGTTCAATAGAGCTCATTGGTTTTAATACAAGTTTGTCACCAGTAAAATCTTCTCCTGTTCCTTCTTTAATTTTTTTAGATTCATTATCTACTTTTTCTAATAGTTCATATTTAAAATCTGATGTTTTTAATTCGTTAGCAATTTTAATATCTACTAAAGATATTTCAATTGCAATTTGTAATCCTTTTAATTTATCATTGGTAGTATCTATTGAAAATGAATTCTTATCAGCTTTGGTTTCTACATCACTAGCGCTAATTGGTATTCCTGTTGTAGTATTTACGTGTGGTGTTTGACTAAATACTATACCAATGTCTGGATCTGCTGTCTTTACATCTTTAAATGTAGTACTAGCATCGCCAAAAGCATACCATGCATAACTAAAGCTTAATATTCCCACAACTATAACAAGTATGGTTACAGATAAAATTATTATTAACTTTTTAAATTCCATGTTATCACCCTATAATATATCCTAATAATAGGATAGCATATTTTCTTTTAAATAGCAACTTTTTTTTTAAATGTTTTAAAAAAAAGTAACGTATGTATTAGTTACTTTCCATAAGTTTCAAAGCTGTTCTTACCATTTGATATGAATATCCCATTTCATTGTCATACCAAGCTACAACTTTTACTAGTTGTTTATCTTCAGTATCTAAAATACTAGTTAAAGCACCATCAACTAAAGCGCCACAACTAGAAGATATAATATCAGAGGATACAATTGGATCTTCGGTATATTTTATTGTTTTATTTTGATTAGATTTAAAGGCTTCATTAATTTCATCTTTAGTTACTCGTTTTTTTAATTCTAATACTAAGTCAATAAGTGAACCATCACTTACAGGTACTCTAAGGGCGCCACCTAAAAGTTTGCCCTCTAAATTAGGAAGTACTTTACCTATAGCACTTGCAGCGCCAGTCGATGTTGGAACAATATTTTGAGCAGATGCTCGACCTCTTCTAGAATCAATTCCCTTTTTATGAGCAACATCTAAATTAGCTTGATCATTGGTGTAGGCATGTACTGTTGTCATATATCCTCTTTCAATACCAAAATTATCTTCTAATACTTTTAAAACAGGTGCTAAACAATTAGTTGTACATGATGCTGCTGAAATTATTTCCTCACTTCCATCCAAAATATCATCATTTACATTATAAACAATTGTCTTGGCATTTCCTTTACATGGAGCTGAAATAATTACTTTTTTAGCTCCAGCTTTAATATGAGCCATTGCTTTTTCAACATCAGTAAATTTTCCTGTACATTCAAACACTACATCAATGTTTAACTTTTTCCAAGGTAAATCATTTGGATCTGTAAGAGAATAAACTTTTATTTTTTTATTATCGACAATTAAATATTCATCATCATAAGTTATTTTATCTTCTTTATAGTTTCGGTGTGTACTGTCATATTTTAATAGATATGCAAGTTGTTTGGAATCTGTTAAATCATTAATCGCAACTACATCAAAATTAGGATTATCATCCATAATTCTAAAAACTAGTCTTCCTATCCTACCAAATCCATTTATAGCAACTCGAATAGCCATATCATCATCTCCTTTATTATATTGTAACAAATTAAATATTTTATTACAAGTAGTTTTAATTATACTTTACATTAGGATTATTTTCTATTTTTTATTATTATTTTATCAAAAAAGGCAAGAATTGAAGGCAATAAAACTAAAATTAGAATTGTCGAACAAATAGTTCCTTCAGAAATAGTTTTACAAATTTTAGCTGCGATTGCTGAAGCAAAATTTGCAATAATTAGAGTTACTATAATAAGAATAGAACTTGAAGTTAAAATGGTATTAATAGACTTATTATATGATTCAATTATTGCTTGTTTAATTCCTAATTTCTTTCGATGTTCAAGATAATATGAAGTATATAAAATGGCATAATCTATAGTTGCTCCCATAAGAATACTTTGAACAATTAATAAAGCAATAAAATAAACATTTTCTCCTGTAATAGATAATATTCCCATTGTCAAATAAACAGCACATTGAATTGTAAGTACTAAAATAAGGGGTATGATAATAGATTTAAATGTTATTGTAACTACAATAAAAATTAAAATCATGGTTATAATAGTTATTAAATTAAGTTCACTATCAAAGGTTTTACTCATTTCATTGGCCATTGGAGAATCTCCAATAACATAAAATTCATCTAATTCTTTTTCTAATGTGTTTTTAATGTTTTCAATAGTATTAAAAGTTTCTATTCCCTCTAAATCTAATTTAGTATTTAATACTATTCTAGAATAATTTTCACTAACTAATAATTTTTTAGCATCTTTTATCTTTGCTTTAGCTTCTTTTATGTTTTCTTTCATATCATCTTCGATAAAATCAGCAAAACAACTATTTGTTATAATATTATCATCTAGATAATTTACAAATTGTTCTATAGTCATTTGCCATGTTTGTTCATATTGTCTACTACTTCCATAATATATGTAGAGTATTTTAATTGTATCATTTTTTATATCGTTTGATAGTTTACTAGTAATTTCAAACATTTCATCGGAAGTATATTTTTTATTGTTTAAACTATTTTCTATTATTGTATTAACGGTGTTTAATTTAGTTATTTTCTCATTATCAAAATTACTTGCATACTCTGGATTAGTAATAACATTATCAAGAATAAATTCTATAAATTCTTTTAATGTTACTGTTTCATTTTCCTTTAGGTTTATAAAAGTGTATAATCCATATATTAAATCTAGATTTTCTTTATCGATTCCTAATAATGAAGATAGACTATTACTATCATATTTTTTATTATTTAAAGTAGAGGTCATAATTAAATTAATTAAATTTAAATTTTTTATAGTATCAGTTGAAATACTATTAATTAACATTGTATCGTTTTGATGATTTAATATAAAGTCTATAAATTCTTTGGGACTTAAAGTTATTTCATTTTTATTTGTAAGATATAGAGTATAGATTTGTTTAGTAGTATTTATATCCATATTAATAATATAAGAAATTTCTTGATAAGTAAATGTTTCATTATTAATACTACTAGTCATAATTGTTTGTAATAATTTTAATTTTTTTATAGCTGTATCATCAATGTTATTTTTAATATTTTCATCATCGGTATTATTTAAAATAAATTCTATGAACTCTTTTGGAGTAATTGTATAATTATTCGTATTTTTTTCTTTTATGTTTTTTAACAGCAAGAGCATATCAATTTTTTCTTTATCTATTGAAAATAAATTAGATAATTCTTTAGAGTTCATTTGTTTATTAATTATATTTATATTACTAAAGGTTTTTAATAATTTTATTTCTTCTTCAAAATCATTTTTATAATTATTGTCATTTAAAATATTATCAAATACAAAATTAGAAAATTCTGAAATAGTAATTTCTAAATCAATATCATTTGATAAAATGTAATATTTATATAATTCGTCAATTATATTTTTATCAATTTCAAGAAAATTAGTCATTTCTGTAACAGTCATTTCTTTTTGAATTTCCTTTTCATTTACAAACTTTGTTAAAATATTTAATTTAGCTTTACTATTATTATCAATTTTAGAAGAATACTTTTCATTTGTTAAAACTTCATTATTTATAAAATCAATAAATTCTTTTAAAGAAAGTTGTTGTTTATTATTTGAATAATAATAAATTAAAATATCCTCAATTTTACTTTTATCAAATCCTAAAATATTAGCTAATTCACTTGAAGTTCTTTTTTTATTTATCATTTTTTCAGTAGCAAAGTTTTCTAATCTTGTAATATCTTTTTTAGTATTATTATCTATTTTTTCATTTATTTTGGCATTATTATATGCTTCTTGTTCAATAAAAGAAAGAAAGTCATTTAAAGTTATTTGATTTTTATTTTCTCTATTATAAAAATCATAATATATGATTTTTAGTAGATAATCTTCGATGGAAATATTTGCTTTTAAATCAGTTAGTTTATTATTTAAGTTGTCATAAGTAATTTTTTCATTGATTGTGTTAGAGTATCCTAAAACTTCTTCAATTTTGTGTTTGTTTTCTAATTGATGTTGATATTCAGCTATTTTTTCTTCTTCATCATTTTTATATAAAATAACTATTTCATTATTTTCTTTAAATACTTGAGATATTTTATCTGATTGCCTATCAGTGTAATCAATAGCTAAATTGCCTTTTAACATGAAACTACAAAGGAAAACAATAATAAATATTGGTAATGATATAAATCTAAATTTATAACTTATTTTTCCTATTTTATCTAATTTAAGGTGTAGACTTTTTTTCTTTGTTTTTATAATCCATTTGTCAAACATTAAAATCAAAGATGGTAAAACAAAAAAGATACATATTAGACTGAATAATACGCCTTTAGCTAAAATAATTCCTAAATCTTTTCCTATTTTAAAGCTCATAAATACTAATGCTAAAAGTCCTACGATTGTAGTAATAGAACTACTAGAGATTGATAGAAAAGCTTTATGTAGAGCATTTTTCATGGCTTTTACTTTATCTTTTTCTTGTTTCTTTTCTTGATCATATCTATTCATTAGCATTATCGAATAGTCCATTGACAATGCCATTTGTAATATAGCTACGATAGAATTGGTAATATGTGATACATTATTAAAGATAATATTAGTTCCTTTATTTAAAACTACAGCCATCAAAATAGTTATTAAGAATAAAAATGGTTCTACAAATGATTCACACATAATTAATAAAATTATTAGGGCACAAAAAACTGCTAGAGCAATAATCCAAATTGGTAAAACATTTTTGTTAGTTTCTGATATAGCTCCACTTGTGTAAAGTGTTTTATTTTTATATTTTTCTTTTATTGTGTCATAAACATTTGAAGCAATAGTGGAATCTGATTTCCCCTCTACTTCGATTACATATAAAGTGTATTTATTTTTATTATAATTTTCTGTTTCATCATAGTTTACTTGCTTTACACCAGAAATTGATGTAAGTTCTTGTTTAATGGATAATTTTTCTTCGCTAGTTAAATCTTCAAACATTACATTTAAATTACTAGTTTCAACTGATGAAAATTCTTTTTCCATGATATCCATTCCAATTCTTGTATCTGAAGTTGGTGGTAAATATTTAGCTATATCATAATTAATTTTTACATTTTTAGATAAAAAAGCTGAAAATATCGTAAAAATAATAAATAAAACTAGAATAATATGTCTTTTATCTATTATAAAATCTGTAATTTTTTTCATAATAAACTACTCCCTTTCTTGTTAGCACACATCATGTTATATTACTACTTTTTTTTATAATAGAAAAGTATAAATATACTAAATGTGTCTAAATTTAGACACTTTTTATAAAATTGTATTATATTGTTGAATATAATGTGCTATAATATTTTATATTCTTGAAAGGAGCAAATAATGAAAGTACAATGTCTAAATTCTTCATCGATTAAAACAAGAAATTTAATTAAAGAAACTTTTGCTAATTTAATAAATGAAAAAAAACAGTTAGATAAAATAACTGTTACAGAATTGGTTAATAGAGCTAAAATAACAAGAAGTACTTTTTATACTCATTATGATAATATTTATCAAGTAGCTCAAGAGTATCAATTACAAACAATTGAACTTTTATGTAATGATGATTTAAAACTATATTCCAAGGATGATATTTTAAATTATTTTGATAATATATTTCTTTGTTTAAAACATAATGAAAGTACTTATAGATTGCTATTAGCAGCAGATGAATCTCTTTTGTTTTTAAATAAATTAAAAGATATTGCTAGTCAAAAAATTTATGATGCTCTAAAAAATATTTATGATAATCTATATCTTGATCTTTATGTTTCTTTTCTTATGAATGCAATATTAATGGAAATATTTAAATATTTTAGAAATGAAAGTCATTATTCTTTGGAAGAATTACTTTATAATATTAAAAATTTGTTTAATAAAATTTTTGATTAAAATAAGTTTATATATTTTTGTAATTTATCTTTTACTTTTTTTATCATAGTCTTCTAGAAAGCTTTTATATTTACCATCTTTTTTAATTCCTAGAACGCAATTTAAATTTACATTATCTAAAGCTTTAAAAATATTATTATCAATATTTTTATTTACTTTTCTTAAATCTTTAATAAGTTCTTTCATTTCTTTTCTTTTACTAGTACCATCATTTATTAAAGAACATTCTTCAGTAAATTTACAAGCACAATTTATAAATGTTAATTCATTATTTTTACGCCAAGATATTATAGATTCTTCTTTGACTAAATAAAGTGGTCTTATTAGCTCTATACCAGGAAAATTATCACTATGTAATTTGGGCATCATTGTTTTTATTTCAGAACCGTAAAACATAGAAAGTAAAGTTGTTTCAATAACATCATCAAAATGATGTCCTAAAGCTATTTTATTACAACCTAATTCTTTGGCTTTACTATATAAATATCCTCTTCGCATTCTTGCACATAAATAGCAAGGACTTTTAGAATCAATACTTGTTACAACATCAAAAATATTGCTTTCAAACATTTCAATTGGAATATTCAATATTTTAGCATTATCTAGGATTAAATCTCGATTATAATCAGTATATCCAGGGTTCATTACAACATAATTGGCACTAAATTTAACTTTACCATGTCTTTGTAATTCTTGGATGCATTTTGCAAGTAAAAAAGAATCTTTTCCTCCACTTATACAAACCATTATTTTGTCATTTTCTTTTATGAGTTCATATTCTTGGACAGCTTTAATAAACCTACTCCATATTTCTTTACGATATTTTTTTATTATACTTCTTTCTATTTCTTTATATTTTTCCATTGGGCTTTAACTCCTTTATCATTTCATCAAGACATTTAAGAATAAATCTATTTCTTTAACTTTTGTTAAAACATAAACCAGTTTCTAGGGAGTTTCTAATGGGCAGAATGATGTTTTGGTTGAAACATATATGTCTTTAGTTTCTAGATATTTGGTAACATCTAGTGATTTAACTCCTTTAATACTAAAGTTTATTGTAAAAGGAATAGATTTTTTAGTATTATTAATATGTATGCAATTATACTTTGATAAGTATTCAATTATTTTATTGTTTAATTTCAAAACATAATCATATCTATTTTTTAATTCTTTATAGTTATAGTAATGTATAATTCTTTCATAATTTTTGTCATTAATTACTTTCACGATTTATTTTTGTATTACTTTAATTTTTACATGTTAATCATATTTTATATCTCATTAACAGAAAACACAACATAGGATATTATACTAAAAATTATAATTTTTGTATGGCAATCGCTTAAAAATTTTAAAAGTTAACTGATACTTGGAATAATTTCAAATATCAGTTTTTCTATGT
>CANRCE010000031.1 GCA_947629035.1 uncultured Bacilli bacterium
AATAATAAATTAACAATAACAAATGTAACAAGTGGGGGAACATGTACCGTAAGTTTTAAAAAGAAAACTTATACTATTACAACTACAGTAACTCCAGAAAACAGTGCTACAATATCAAATCCAACTTCAACAAGTGTTAAACATGGAGAAACGTCAGGAATGTTTACCATAACTCCAACTGATGGTTATCAATTAAAAACAGTAAGTTGTACTAATGGAACAGCAAAAGTAACAGGAAATACATTTACTGTACAAAATGTAATTGGTGATTCAAATTGTACGATAACTATGGAATTAAAAATGTATCAAGTAAGCGCAACAGCTACAAATGGAACTGTAACAAATACTTCAAGTGATTTATCAACTAAAAGTGTGGAATATGGAGGAGCTGTAACATTTACCGTAACGCCAAATACAGGCTATGAATATGACAGTGTAAGTTGTGATATTGGAAGTGCAATATGGCAAAATAATATTCTAACTATAACTGGAGTAAGTGGAACTGGAAGCTGTAATGTAACTTTTAGAAAAAAAACATACAATATAACAACAACTGTAACTCCAATGGATACTGCAACCGTAACAAATCCAGCCTCAACAAGTGTTAAACATGGAGAAACATCAGGCACATTTACCATAAATCCAAATACAGGATATCAAGTAAAGACAGTAAGTTGTACTAACGGAACAGCAAAATTATCAGGTAATAGCTTTACTGTGCAAAATGTAACAGGCGATTCAAGTTGTACTATAAGCATGGAATTAAAAAGTTATACTGTAAGTGTAAGTACTACTCCAAATGGATCAGGTAAATTAGATTCAAGCTCAAAAACAGTAACACATGGTTCTGATGCTATCTTTACTGTTACACCAACTGATGGTTATGAAGTATCAGAAGTATCATGTACAAGCAGTCAAACTGCAAGTTTTGATGGAAATACTGTAACTGTAAGTAATGTAACCAGTGCAACAAGTTGTACTATTACTATGAAATTAAAAACATATCAAGTGAGTGCAACGGTAACGGCAAATGGAACGGTAACTCCTAAAGATACTACTGTTAGTCATGGCTCAAATGCTACATTTACGGTAAGCCCAACAACAGGATATGAAATATCAGGTGTATCATGTACTTATAGTCAAACTGCAAGTTTTTCTGGAAATACCGTAACCGTACAATCAGTAACTAGTGAAACATCATGTACCATAACAATGAAAAAGAAAACGTATACTATAACAGCAAATGTAAATCCATATTATGCAGCATCGTTATATTATCCAGCTTCAACTAAAGTAGAACATGGTGGGTCTTCAGGATTGTTTATGATAACTCCAGAAGACGGATGGCAAGTAAAGTCGGTAAGTTGTACCAATGGAGCAGCTAATATGAGTTCAAGTAGAACATCATTTAATGTATCAAATGTAACAGGGAATTCAACTTGCACTGTAGAAATGGAGTTAAAAACATATACAGTTAATATTGAAGTATCACCAGAAGGTAGTGCAACAATAATAGGAGATTCATCAAAAAATATAACTTATGGTGATTATGCTGATTTTGAAGTTAGCATTGATAATAAATATATTTTTGATCATGCTGAAGGATGTGAAGTTGATGGATATGATGAAAATTATCAAACAACAATTTATCCTTATATTTCATCAGTAACTGATTATTCAACCTGTACTGTTTATTTTAGGCATGCTACAGCAGCTCAAAGCTTACAAAAAGAATGTCATGGTTTTATTGATGGAGATGGAACTTGGGAAGTTGGCGATGTTGGATTATATGCTACTGATCCAGGAGTTGGAACATGTCGATATATAGGTAAAGATCCAGATAATTGGGTAAGATTTAATGATGATGATTATCGAATAATAGGAGTATTTACTAATGATGTACATGGTAATGGTGATTACTGGGCGTTAAAATTAATATCTGCTAATCCTATTATATCAGCTTCAAGTAAAGTTTATAGTGATTATGGAACTTCTAGTAGTGCTAGTAGTATATTATTAAATGAATATTTTTATAACAGAAGTAGTACTTCACTTGAATTCGGTGCATGTGAAAATTATACATTTCTTTTAGACGATCCTAATGGAATTAAGAGTAAAAATTGTGATAATATGTTAAAATATGGTATAAAAGATGAATATAGAAATTATATTTGGATGGCTAAATATGCAACTGGTTATCCTGGCTTTAATTACGGTATGGCTGATGATTTTAGAAAGGCTTTATTTTATAATGAAAGAGGTGGCAAATATGGTCAAAATCTTACTTTATACTTAAACATAGGATTAATGGATGCTTCTGATTATTTATATGCAAATTCTAATCATTCAAGTGAGCCTAACAGTAGTTATAATTATTTTGAACCAAGTATGTTTAATAATTCGCAAAATTGGCTTTATATTGGTAATGAATGGCTTGGCAATGCAGAAACAGTTCTTCCAATAAAATATGCAGAACTTTATTTAGGAAACTACTACTACGATTATGAAGGGTATTATAGGATATTAGCTGGTAATGCCTATATTAGACCAACCTTTTATTTGTATCCTAATGTTATAATTACCAGTGGTGATGGGTCTTATGATAATCCTTATCAATTAAGCATGAATGAATATTAATGTGAAAGGAGTTTGATTTTACATGAAGAAAAGAATAATAATTGGATCAAGTATAATATTGACAGCTATAGTGCTTATGTTATCTATTTATATTAATAATACCTATGCTGCTAGTACAACTATATCTTTAATAGATGAATTATTGAATAATCAAGTTCAGCATGAGTGGGCACAAGAAGCTTTGGCAGATGGACTTTACGAGAATGGATTTAGACCTGATAATTATATATATATAGGAGCAAATCCAAATAATTGGGTAAGATTTAATGATGATGATTATCGAATAATTGGGCTTTTTTATGCAGAAGAACTTGGCTTTGATTCTGGATATCGTGTAAAATTAACAAGAAGTAGACCTATTGATTCTTATGCGAGAAGTATACTTAATACTTCAAATAATAGTGGTAAATATCTAACTGGAGATGTTAGGGCTTCTTGGGTTCCTTATCAAGATCAGTCATCTCCACAAAACTCTTATGTTTTATTAAATGAATATTTTTATAATAGAACGGAAGTATCTGATGTTTATGGTCCATGTACTGATTGGGCATATTCTTTTAGTACAGACAGCAATGGTTTTTATTCTAATGTTGATGGTTGCCATAATTTAGTAAAATATGGTATAAAAGATGAATATAGAAATTATATTGAAGAAAATGCAAATTGGCCGATAATTAATTATGTTAGTTATTATAATGGGGAAATGTCATTGATTGATATAGCTGATTGCAGTTATGGAGCTTGTGGTTATTATCTTAACAATGATGAAAATATTGCTCCAATAGGGATGATGAATTTTTCTGATTATGTATTTGCTACTCGAGCTTATAATGAGGTAGAAGACTTTGCTAACGTCGATCTTAATACCAATCCTTTCTATATATCATATAATTGGTTATCTTTATCAGATGAACATTTAATGGATGGTGAAATTGGTTCTAACTCTTATGATGATAATTCTACTGTTCCTACTTATTTGTTTAGCATTCCTGATTCTAGAAATGCTTTCTTAAGGCCAACGTTTTATTTAAAAGAGGGTGTCTATGTAAAAAGTGGTGATGGTTCTATTGATAATCCTTATATATTAGGTTATGGCGATATGTATACTGTAAAATTACTTTTAAACGGATCTAGTTATACTGTTTCAATAGCATCTTATGGTGAAAATTTAACATATAATATTGATCTTGGAAATGGTTATTATATATCTAGTGTAACGTGTACAAATAATCAAAATACAAGTTTTGATGGAAATGTTGTAACAATTAAAAATATTTCCTCTGATGATGAGTGTAATGTTGTTACAAAACGAATGTCTTATACAGTTAAAGCAAGTATTACCCCTTCTAGTGCTGGTAAGTTGGACGCTACTTCAAAAACGGTATCAAAGGGAAATAGTGGAACATTTACTGTAACACCAACAGCAGGTTATGAAATAAATAATGTAAGTTGTAATAATCATACAGCAACTTTTAGTGGTAATAAAGTAACTGTTAAAAATGTTAATCAAGATGATTCATGTACTATAAGAATGGGATTACAAGAATATACAGTAACAGCTAGTGTATCACCAGTTGAAGGTGGTTCATTAGATGTGACTTCGAAAACGGTAACTGCTGGTTCAAACATTGATAATGATAATATGTTTGTATTTACAATAACCCCTGGATATCATTTAAATAATATTGTTTGTACTAATGGTATGACTGGTGATAATGGTTATTATGATGGTGATAGGATATATAAAATAAAAGTTTATGGAACTAATGGAATAACAAATGATACATCTTGTACTATTAATGTTGCTCTAAATACATATAGGGTAACAGCAGCAGCTACTAATGGTGTAGTAAGTACTCCAACTTCACAAGATATTGATCATGGAGGAAGCCTAACCTTTACGGTAACTCCAAGTACAGGATATGTATATGATAGTATAAGCTGTGATGTTGGAACTGCAGCATGGAAAGATAATAAATTAACGATTACAAATGTTACAAAAACTGGTACTTGTACGGTAAACTTTATAAATCAATATACTATATCTACTAGTATATCTCCAAGTGGAAGTGCAACGGTAAGTCCAACAAGTAAAACTCTAAAAAAAGGACAAGCAAGTGGAACTTTCACAGTATATCCAGAAACTGGTTATGAATTATCAAGTGTATCCTGTACTAATAATCAAACTGCAAGCGTATCAGGTAATACTTTTTCAATAGCAACAGTAACAGGAAGTACGACTTGTACAATTAATATGACGAAGAAAACTTATACAGTAACGGCTAAAGTATCGCCAACGAGTGGAGCTACTATTAGTGGTTCTGCATCTAAAAGTATAGAGCATGGTGATACAGCAACCTTTACCGTAACTCCAGAGGTAGGATATAAATATTCAAGTGTAACTAGTGGTTGTAGTTATAATTCTGCAACGAATACTTTAACTGTATCGAATGTAACAGCTGCTAAAACTTGTACTGTTTATTTTGTTGCAAAAACTGAACCCGATAATATTGTAAAGAATTTTCCATATAGTGGTTCATGCGAAACATATCCAATTGAAGTAACAGGATATTATAAATTAGAAGTATGGGGTGCACAAGGTGGAAGCTATAGTGATGCCTATACAGGAGGTAAAGGTGGATATTCATATGGAACTGTATATTTATCAAGAGGTACTAATTTATATGTATGTGTAGGGGGACAACCAACTGGAGTTGCTTCTGCCGGAGGCACTAATAAAGGTGGATTTAATGGTGGAGGTGACGGAAAAACCTTTAGTTTTAGTGGTACAACTACTTATGCTATGGGTGGTGGTGGAGCTACCGATATAAGAATAGGTTCTAATAATGTAAATACAAGAGTAATTGTTGCCGGTGGAGGTTCTGGATCAACTAATTCTAACAATGGTTTTGCTGGTGGAGGTACTAGTGGACTTGGAACTTCAGGATATTTTGGAACAGCAACTTCAGCAGGTACTGGTGGAAGTTTTGGACAAGGAGCTAGTGTTTCAAGTGGATCTTCTAATTATAAATACGGTGCACCTGGAGGTGGAGGTGGCTGGTATGGTGGTGGAAGAGCCGCATCAGCTAGTGATACTGATACATCAGTTAGAACTAAAACTGGTGGAGGTTCTGGTTTTGTTTGGACAAGTGCTACTTCTTCAAATAAACCATCATCTTATACTTTAACATCTACTTATTATCTTTCATATCCCAACACTTTAGCAGGTGATCAAAATTTTAAATCACCAACTTCAGATGTAACAGAACTAGGTCATTCAGGAAATGGTTACGCAAGAATTAGTTATTTAAGAGATTTTGAAACATTTTTAGAGGGACAATCTAAGGGAACCGGATGGTCTTCTGGTGCTGAAGGATTATATAAGGATGAAAACGGTGATTACCGATATGTTGGGGCAAATCCAAATAACTGGGTAAGATTTAATAATGATGATTATCGAATAATAGGAATATTTAGTAATAATACTCATGGACAAAGTGGTAAATTAATTAAATTAATATCTGCAAATTCTATGTTATCTTCGGCATTTGGAGTATATAATACTACTAAGTCTAGTGGAAAATATGGTGGATATTCTTATGATTGGAGAGGTAATAACAATACTTACAATAATTTATATTTGTTATATAATGAATATTTTTATAATAAAAAAGATTCATCAACAACTTATGGATCTTGTAAAAACTGGACATACTTTGATTATGGCATTAATTTAACAACTGAAAGTTGCAATAATATTATCAAATATGGAATAAATGATGAATATCGAAGTTATATTCAACCATCAAAGTGGTGGTTATATGGTTATGCAAGTGGTAGTTTAAGTAAGCAAAATTGGTATTTATGTGAGAAGGGTAGTTATACAGGATGTACAATAAGTGTAGATAGTTATATTACTGCTCCAATTGGATTAATGTATCCATCAGATTATATGTATGCTAGTGGTTATTTTTCAAGTACATCAACAACTGATGCATCATCTAATTATTATGCTATTAATAATTGGTTATATAATGGAAGTGAATATATGATGAATCCATATTTGGGTACGGCAAAAGGTGTTTTTTCAGTTTCTCCAACTGGCTCTCTTATGGCATATCGTGGTAAGGCTCAAGTTTCAAGACCAACCTTTTATTTGAGGTCTGATGTTAAAGTAAGTGGTGGAACAGGTGCTTATAATGATCCGTATCAATTAAATATGTAAGATAAAAATATAATTTATCAATAGAAAAGAGGTATTGTTTAATGAAAAAAAGAATAATAATAATATCTAGTATTACATTGACAATAATTATTGGAATAATTTCAGTATATATAGGAGTTACTTATGCAGCAACAACAACTTTAGCAAATGCAGTAATAGGTAATAGTCAAGGAACCGGATGGTCTATTGATGCTGAAGGATTATATAAAGATGGAAATGGAAATTATCGATATGTTGGAGCAAATCCAGATAATTGGGTAATATTTAATAATGATTATTATCGAATAATAGGGGTATTTAATAATACAGCAGTAAAACTAATAAGAAGTAGACCTTTAGGTTCATATGCATGGGGAGTTTATAATACATCAAATACAAGTGGAACGTATTCAACTTATAGAAGTGACTGGAAATATTCTTCTACTTCTTACTCTAATTCATATTTACTATTGAATGAATATTTCTATAATAAAAAAAATACATCGACAACTTATGGTAATTGTAGTACTTGGACATATTTTAACTCTAATAATAGTTCTAAAACTGGATCTTGTGATAATATAGTAAAATATGGAATAAGTGATGAATATCGAAATTACATTCAATCATCCACATGGTATTTACGTGGCTTTATGATTACATCTAGTCCTCCTACTTATCAAGAAATATATAACTGTGAAGGAGGTAGTAATTCTAAATGTACAGCAGGAGCTTATTCTACACTTGCAGCTCCAATAGGGATGGTTTATATATCAGATTATGTTTATGCTTCAGGTAATTATGCTAGTAGTTCATCAGGTAGTGTTACAGCAAATTATAATGCAAAAAATTGGTTATATATTGGGGATGAATGGACTATGGCTCCTATGACATCTTCTAGTGGCTATAATATTAAAATTGGTAGTGGTGGAATTACCTCTGCTTATTCAAGTGCTTCTAATTTAATTCGACCAACCTTTTATTTAAAATCTACGGTTAAAGTTACTGGAGGAGATGGCTCATATAATAATCCATATACTATTAGTATGTAAATTTATGATTTTTAGTAAGGAGTTAGAAATAACTTCTTTTCTTTTTAAAATTTAGTTATTTATATAGCTTTTTTATTTAAAATTTGATAAAATTAGGGTGGAGGATAGATGATATGGAAAGAGTACATATTGATGTTAAGAATAAGTTTAAGATTGATGATAAGATTAGTCAGTATATTAAGCCTCAAATTATTTATGTTCCTTTAGAGAATAAGAATGGTGTTGTTTATAAGCATTTGGTTAAAGAGGGGGATTATGTTTATAAGGGTGATGTTGTTGCTATTAATGAAGATATTGATTTTCCTATTCATTCTTCGGTTAGTGGTAATGTTATTTCTGGAACTAAAAAACTTATAAGTAATGGTAAGAAGATTAAATGTATTGTTATTGAAAATGATTTTAAAGAAAGATATAAGAATAAATTGGGTGCTAAAAGGGTTTTAACGAATTATAGTAAAGAAGAATTTTTAAAGATGTTAAAAAATTCTGGTATTACTGGTCTTGGTGGTTCTGATTTTCCTACTTTTTTAAAATATAATGTTTCTTGTGATATTAAGTGTTTGGTTGTAAATGGTGTTGAGTGTGAGCCTTATATTAGTTGTGATAAGGCTATTATGCGAAATTATGCTGAAGATATTTTAGAGGCTATTGATGCTATTTTAGAGATTATGAATATTCCTTATTCGATTATTGCTGTTAAAGAAAATGATTATGAAACGATAACTAGTTTTAATAATTATATTGGTACTTATCCTAATATTAAATTATATGGTATGCCTGATGCTTATCCTTCTGGGTGGGAGAGGAGAATTATTAATACTATTTTTGGTGTTGATTATGATAAATATCCTACAGAAATTGGTTATTTGGTTAGTAATGTTTCTAGTATTTATGCTATTTTGGAACTTCTTAAATATAATAGACCATTAACGGAGAGGGTTATTACTATTACGGGTAGTGGTATTAAAAATCCTGTCAATGTTAAGGTTAAGATTGGGGCATCTATTCAAGAGATTATTAAGTATATAGATGGTTATAAAGATATTAAAAATCCTCTTTTTATCGCAGGTGGTCCAATGATGGGAAATAGTCTTCCTGTTGATGATGTTGTGATTACTAAAGATTTAAATTGTATTTTAGTTATTGATGATGATTATGATAAGAGTTTGCCTTGTATTAGATGTGGTAAGTGTATAGGTGTTTGTCCTGTTGGAATAATGCCTGTTTGTATTATGAAAAATTATAATAATTATGCTAAACTAAAAGATTTAAAACCTAATAAGTGTATTGAATGTGGTTTATGTTCATATACTTGTCCATCTAAAATAGAGGTTAGAGAATTTGTTAGATTAGCCAAGGATACGGTGATAAAACATGATGAAGTTTAAAGTAAGAGATGGTAATTTTATTAAAAGTGAAAATAGTACTAATAAGATGATGTATCATGTTATTATTGCTCTTTTACCTATTGTTATTTTTTCTTTTTATAAAAATGGAATATTACCTGTTGTTAAGGGGTATGGTAATATATTATCGATGTTTAGGCCTTTGGTTATGGTAATTATACCTATGATTGTAGGTGTTTTTGTAGAATATATTTATTATTATATAAGAGGTGATAAAAAAGATTTTAATTATCTTATAAATGAGAGTTTTGCTATGATACCTGGTTTATTTATTGGTTTAATTATTTCATTAAATACTCCAATTTGGTTAGTAATTATTGTTTCAATTATTGCTTCTTTAAGTAAGGTATTATGTGGGGGATTTGGTAAAAATATTTTTAATCCTGCTTTATTTGGAGTTTTATTTATTACTTTATTTTTTAAATCTTTTGTTGGGGGTTATTTAAATTTATATGAAATTGATACTATTAGTGCTGCAACGCCTTTAGCTAATTTAAGTGCTAATGGTGGTATTTTAGATTATAATAGTGCAGTAGGTACATATGGTAGTTTACTTAATTTCTTTATTGGAAATATTCCTGGTAGTTTAGGTGAAACTTCTAGTTTACTTTGTATTTTGGGTTTTATTTATTTATGTATTAATAAGGTTATTAAGTTTAGAATTCCTCTATATTATATAGCTGTTGTCTTTATAATAAGTTTAATTGTAGGTTTATGTAATAATTTAGGAATATGGTATAGTTTGTTTCATGTTTTATCAGGTGGTCTTTTATTTGGAGCAATTTTTATGGCCACAGATCCAGTTACAACTCCTATATCTAAATTTGGACAAATATTAGCAGGTATATTACTTGGTATTTTAACTATGAGTTTTAGATTATTAACTTCATATCCTGAAGGCGTATTATTATCTATTTTAATTATTAATGTTCTTACTATTTTTATAAATAAATTAAGTATTAAAATTAACTTTAATAAATTATTAAAAGGTATCATTATTGGATTTTTGATGGTTTTAGTGATTGTATTTAGTTTATTAGTAGGAAATTATTTAAAAAATGAAAGAGTTAAGCAAGTTGACTTTATTATAGATTCTAAAGTAGTAGGTAATAAAACAACTTATAGAGCAAGAGGTAGAGGTTATACGGGTAATAATGCTATAACTTTAGATATAACTTTTTTAGGTGATAAGATTGTAGATATTTCTCTTGTTAAGTCAACAGAAACTTATATTGGATTGGTTAATAATGCTAATTATTTAAATATTATTGTAGATAATCAAGATAATTTAGATGATATCGATACTGTATCAGGAGCTACTTATACTAGTAAATATATAAAACAATTGGTAGGAAAGGTAGTAGAGTATCATGAAAATAATTAAATATGAAAAAAAGAAAAATGATAAATATAAATTGTTTTTAGAGGATAATGAAATATTAGAATTGTATGAAAATGTTATTATTGATAATAATTTATTATATAAAAAAGAAATAGATGATGATTTATATCATAAATTACAAAAAGAAAATCAACTAGAGGATAATTATCAAAATGCTCTAAAATATATTAGTATAAGATTAAGAAGTATTAATGAGGTAAAAGATTATTTAAAGAAAAAAAATGTAGATGATAAAATTAGTTTAAAAATAATAGATAGACTTATTAAAAATGGGTATTTAAATGATTTAGTTTTTGCTAAAGCTTTTGTGAATGATAAATTAAATTTTACTTCTTCAGGTGAATTAAAAATAGAAAATGAACTTAAAAAATTAAAAGTTGCAGATGATATTATAAATAGTGTTATAAGTGATATTGATAAAGATAAAATTAGAGCAAAAATAAATAAAATTATTGATAAAGATATTAAAGCAAATCATAAATATCAAGGTTTTATGTTAAAAAATAAAATATATAATCATCTTTTTTCTTTAGGGTATATGAAAAGTGATATTATAAGTGAATTAAATAATTATGATTTCTAGTATAAATTTTATAGTTTATGTCCATTTTATTAATGGAGATGATTTTAGTGAAAAAAATATTAATAATTCTAGTTTTAACTTTTAGTTTATTTGGTTGTAGTAGTTTAGGTAATAGCCCAACTTCTAAAGTAGAAGATTTATTAACTAAATATCAGATGTTGGATAAAGATATTAAAAATGAGATTGAAGCAGTAGTGGATAAAGAGGATTTAACTGATGAACAAAAAGATAGATATACAAAATTATTGGAAAAACAATATAAGAATTTGTCATATGAGGTAAAGGATGAAAAAGAAGATGGTAATTTAGCAACAATTACGGTTGAAATAGAGGTTTTAGATTATCGTAAGGCTATTGTGGAAACTGATAGTCAATATTCGATTCAAACGGATTATTCTACTTTAGAATATAATAATACTAAATTAGATAATTTAGAGGCTATAAAGGATAATATTGTTTATACGATTGAATTTAAGGTTACGAAAGATGAAGATGGGAATTGGAGTTTAAATCAATTATCAACAGATGATTTAAAAAAGATACAGGGTATGTATTAGTTATATGTTAAGCTAAAAAATTAACTTGTAGTAAAAAAGTTAATTTTTTTTTGTTTTTTTTTAAAATTTAAAAGGAATTTGCCAAAAAAAAGATAATAATTAAATTAGAGGGGAGGTGAATAAATGCTAGAAGAAATAACTCAAGATAAACAAATATCATTAATCGAAGATAATATTTTTAAAAATCTCTTGATAAGAGTACCTAATTTATTGGCTTTACTTGTAAGTAGTTGTTTTGATACGGAGTATGAAAAGATAAAAGATAATTTAAAAATAGAGCCTAATGAGTTACCTAGGAAGAAAAAAGTAAGTAAGAAAATGGTATGTGATATTATAATTAGAATAAGAGATGATATTGCTATAAATATTGAAGCAAATAATAGAAAAAATAAAGGTATAGGACTAAGAGGCATTATTTATATAGGAAGAATATTATCAAATATGATACCAGAGAAGGTAGAATATAGAGATTT
Organism: uncultured Bacilli bacterium; assembly: GCA_947629035.1. Taxonomy (GTDB): domain Bacteria; phylum Bacillota_I; class Bacilli_A; order RF39; family UBA660; genus CANRCE01. The sequence continues at coordinate 12,315 of CANRCE010000031.1, forward strand.
AGATAATTATAAAGTATGGCAGTTAAATATTAATAATTATCGTAATAATAGTCAAAGGGCTATAGAAAAATATGAATTATTAGAAAAAAATACTCATGAAATATTAAATGATATGATAAAAATATATAATCTTGATATTGAAAAATGTAGAGAATTATATTATAATGATGGTATAAGAAATACATTGGTTTTGATTGGAACAATGCTATCAAGTAGAACAATAGGTGAAGTACAAAAAATACTTGAAGAAAATTTTTTAGAAAAGGAGGATCAAGAAAGAGTAATGAGAATAGTGATGGATGCTGTAGCAGAGGGATTATTAACAGAAAAAGATATCTTGGATAATGAAAGATGGAAAAGAGAAGAAGAGTTAGAGTGTGTAAAAGAAGAAGCTTTGGCTGAAGGCTTATCTAAAGGTGAAAAGATAGGCTTATCTAAAGGTGAAAAGATAGGCTTGTCTAAAGGCGAAAAGATAGGCTTGTCTAAAGGCGAAAAGATAGGTTTGTCTAAAGGTGAAAAAAAAGGTGTTGAAAAGAATACTAAAGACATGATAAAAAATATGATAGCTAATAATTTAAGTATTGATATGATATCTAAAATATCAGGTAAGAGCATAAGTGAAATTAACAAGATAGCTAGTATAATGTAAAATAAAAAGAAATCTGTAAAAAAATTATGGATTTCTTTATTTAAATATATTATAACTAAATATAGTTAGTTTTATTTGAATTAAATATATAAATTAAATAAAAAAGTAATGAAAGAAAAGGAGGATCAAGAAAGAGTAATGAGAATAGTGATGGATGCTGTAGCAGAGGGATTATTAACAGAAAAAGATATCTTGGATAATGAAAGATGGAAAAGAGAAGAAGAGTTGGAATGTGTAAAAGAAGAAGCTTTGGCTGAAGGTTTATCTAAGGGCGAAAAGATAGGTTTGTCTAAAGGTGAAAAGATAGGCTTATCTAAAGGTGTTGAAAAGAATACTAAAGATATGATAAAAAATATGATAGCTAATAATTTAAGTATTGATATGATATCTAAAATATCAGGTAAGAGCATAAGTGAAAT